>NZ_BAAAYL010000002.1 GCF_039536205.1 Streptomyces sannanensis
ACCAACAGGGCATTAACCTGAGACCTGGCCGTCCTGTCTCGCTGAGAAAGCCCGGGTTCCGGGTCGCCGCCAAGGACATGCAAGAAATGGTCGCGTCCACACCGGCTGACGTCCCTACACCCCACCGTGACGTGGCAGCGGACCTCCTGGCTCTCATCAATGCACTTGGGTGGCCCCCGCCGTCATCGTGGCCACTCGTTCTCTCTCCGGCGGCCCGCCACCATCGGCGGCAGCCCAGTGGTCCCGAACTGGTCAATCAGCGCTTCGTCGAGATCAGCCCGTTCACCCGTGCCCAGAAGATCGACCTGGGGCGCCCTGGTGTCCCAGACACGCCCGCTACCCGCAAGCGAATTGACGCTGCTCCATGGGGCACCGCCTGCTGCGCCAGCGTCGGACTGTGGAAGCGCTAACCTCGACCACGCCTACCGGACTGAAGCACGCCGGCTTTCGCTGCGCCACGAGCGCGGCCCTCGACGCGGACCTCGCATGGCCGGGCCGGGATGGCCGACGTCAGTAAAATGGGGCAATGTCCGCCCCCACCGACGGCCGCCGCCGCGCTCGCCGGCATCCATTGTCCCCGCACTGATCATCTAGGGCATCCCTCGACCCCGACTGGGCCGACCCCGAGGGCCGAGGGTAGAGGGCATCCTGGCGGAGATTCCCGCAGGGACTACGGCCGACTCGCGATGATCGAGAGAGCGGGCCACAACGCACACCGCCCATTCCCCGCCGAAGCCACTGCGGCCATCATGCCTTCCCAATAGGTCCGGCGCGCATGGCTAGGGCAGCGCTTTCCGCGAACGCGGGGTCCGTCGACATCGCACTATGCAGATCGTCGACGAGGGCAACCACCGCCGCCCTGACCTTGTCGTCGGTGGCAGGCCGGGCGGGCGTCGGCCACACAAAACCTCCCCTCTACAAACACTTGACAACCTCGCCGAGCTGCGCGAACACCATGTCGGCACGGATCGTGAACGGAGATCGCTGACCAGGTCGGCGAGGGCCGTGCTCGGTCGGCCGCCCGCCGACGAGGCGAACCGCGCGCTCATGACGGCCTGGCCGCAACAACGCGTCACGGAACCCGGCACCGCTACGGCGGCGTCATTCCAGAGCCCCCGGCGCCGGACAGCAGAGCCGGTAACGCGAGGGACTGTCAACATCATTCTGGCCACCCTCCGCGCCTACGGCATGGAGGACTCTCCGCGGCCGATCCAACGCGACCCGCTGCCTGCGCGCGGGCCGTCCACGGCTTCGCGGTTCTGGAAGCCGAAGGCGCGTTCGGACTTCCCGAGAACTCGAACGAGAGCTACGACCTGCTGATCCACATGATGATCGCGTGACTGCACGCGCCTCGTTATCGGACCGCGAAGCGTCGCCAACCGCCCGACGCGCTCGACCTGAACACACGCGAGCGGATGCGGCTCGCGGAGGACGTCAATGGGCACCGTGTGTACCGATGGTGCCCATTGACGCAGAATCTGCTCGAGGGTACTGCCCCGGGAAAAGAGCGCCTGCGCAGGCGACGGGTTCAGTAGCGCTGTACACATTGTCGATCGAACCGTACCTGCGGGCGGCGTTAGTTGCACGCAGCATGATGTTGGCGAACCGGGTCGAAACCTGTCCATCGCCGTACCGGGCACGTTATAAGCGCGGAAGGTCGGTCGATTATCTGCAGGAGCCCCTTGGACGGTATTTCCGGCAGCGGCGTTGGAGTCCCCATTGTTGACGGCCCGTGGATTGCCGAGGACTCGCGGCATGACGGTTTTTCGGGTGGATCCTTCATAGAAACCAGGAGATCCCGTGCCTGGCCATGATGTCCAGCGAGTTCATGATCCAGCCGTCGAGGTTGTCGGAGTAACGTCGCGTACCTTTCGCAACGGGGGCAACGCCTGCGGCAGTCTCGGCCTTCGCGCCAATAGTCAGCTAGATGCCGGGACTCATCACCGCCGGGTCGCCAAACCGTGACCCTCCGATTGTCCGGTAACAGCCTCTTCCAGCCACCGCTCAAGGATACTTCGGCGATCGGTCGCGAGGTGTGTCCCCCGCTGCCACCGTGTATGTCGTGGGGACGGCCGACGTCGCGGCGACTGCCGCGACGGCTCCGACGGCCGAGCCATCGCCCTTTCGGCGTTTGGACGGGCCGAGCACACGGCGTGGTGCGTGCGCGGTGGCGGTCCGACGACGATCAGGCAGGACGAACGCGGCACCCGGCACACCCCGGCGACGAAACCTTGAGTGACTTCGAGACCGTTCCTGGCCGGCGGTGCTTACCCTTCGCAGGCTATTGACGAATTCCTCTCCGTCGCCGTGCAGGTGAGCTGTCGGTTCGGGACCGGAGATGGCCTGCCGGCATATACATGCGACTGCACCCCGAGCCTTTCCGGATTTCCGGAACGGCGCTTACCTGGGGCCCCTCGCTCATGCCGTTCGTGATGGGTGCGCAGTTTCCGGGACGGTGCACGATTCCGGCGGTCCATCCGGAATTGCGGTGGACCGTAAGCGAGAAAGCCGGGACGGAACAAGCCCTCTATTCTTCCCAATCGCAATCCAATGAACAAAGATCCAAGGCAGGAAAGGGTGTCCCCCATCCCGCGCCGGGAGCTCAACTTCCCCTTCGAGAAGGGAAGTGGGGCTGGCGGGGCATCACCGCCATCATTTTCCGACGTGACCGACGTCACTGATTGCGTAAAGTGAAATCCTCGGCGAGGCACACCAACCAGAAGAAAAAGAGATTACATATAAACACAAAACGACACATTGACACCAATGTGATACAATTGCCTGCAATCCATGGAATTCCCGGACGTGGAGATACAGATAATGCGACCGCCAAGATTTAAGTCTCGATCTAGGAGAACCAGCCATCGGCGACCCAGACCCTGCTCCGCGTGTAGCGACGTCGCGGTGCGTATCGGAATGTGCTCGCCAACAGCGTACCCCACCAACCGCCGACGAGATACGACCTCGTTGATGGGCGTCACCCATCACTCTTGTTCAAGCCTTCGAATAGTCGTCCTCAAGGGACAGAACAGCTCAAGCCTTCATGGATTTAAGCTGGTAAACGAAACGGCGCTGCCAGGGTGACTCCACAAGCGCTTGAAACGCGTCTAGTGCCCTCCCGACGTAGCGAGACCGACTCGCGTTAGGTCAAACCCCCGTCCAGAACATCGATGCAGGCCAGCGCCGTACCGGAACACTTCCCCTTCCGCCTGCGAAGGCAATCACGACTCGCTCGCCTCGTCGCGTGCCCATGCCATCGCGCAGCGCGTTCCCCCCGTAGCCGTTCGTTCGAAAGGCAACCAAAGATCCGGCCAACGCAGCAAGCGGGACCCCAGGCTACGGGAGGCGGATCGTGAGCCCAGCAATACAGGGCAGAAGTGGGCTGCGGCCCTGCCGGAAGGGGGCGGCTGAGCCCCGGCCCCGGACGAGCCGGCCCGAAGGCAGTCGCAGCACGCCCGTCGTCGTGTGCACCCAAGGCTGTGATCACCTAGAGTCGGACTCCTACCGCCCTTTGATCCGGGTTTTGGAAGGGCTTCGGGCACATGATGAGCGTGCCGTGGAAATGCTCGCCATTCCCCAGCAGAACCAGAAGCGGGTGGTCGATCCGTCGCTGCCGATCGGTCCGGCCCCCGAGGAGGGTGAAGAGGAAACCCGGCTGCTGCTGCGGTTCGCCACGCCCCGCGATCCGGCGCTGATCGCGAAGTGGATCAGCTATCAGGTCATCGACACCGAACGCGCCGACTGGCGACGCGGCTACGAAGCCGCCTGGCGGTACCACGAGCGGCAGGGTGACCTGGAGGTGCCGTACGAACACACCGAAGGCGCCTACCCGCTGGGGCGGTGGCTGTCCGACCAGCGCCGCGCCTACCGCACCGGAACCATGAACAGCCAGCGCGCCGCCGACCTCGAAGAACTCGGCATCGTATGGGACACCGCCGACCAAGGGTTCGCGGAGAACCTCGCGGCCGCCCGGGCGTACTTCGCCCAGCACCAGACCCTGGCCGCGCCCCGCCACGCCACCGTGTTGGACCGAGCGGTGGGGCAGTGGCTGACCAACATCCGCCGGCCCGGCGGACTCGGCAAAGAGCCGGAACGCGCCGAGCGCCGGGCCGCCGCCCTCGCCGCCATCGACCCCGACTGGAACCCGCGCGAGCGGGGATGGACGGTGGACTGGCAGCGCCACTACACCTACCTCAAGCAGGTCCTGGCGGCCGGTTCGCGCCTCGACGACATCGTGCCGGGCGTGACATGGCACGGAGAGGACATCGGCCGCTGGATGGCCACACAACGTCGCGACTTCAAGCGGCTCAACGACGAGCAGCAACACCGCCTGGCCGAGCTCGGCGTGAAACCGAAGGCGCCCGGACAGCGCCGCAAGACCCCCACGAAGACGCCCGCCACCACTACGTCCGGCCGAGACACGGAAGCCTTCCAGCGGGGATGGACGGCCCTGCAGCAGTACGTACAGCGCGAGGGCACCACCGTCATCGGCCGGGGCCACGTCGAGCGCCTCCCCGACGGCACCAGCCACCGCACCGGCATATGGATCGCCAACACCAAGGCCCGCAGAGACCGCCTCGACGGCGAGCAGCTCCGCGCCCTCGCCCACCTCGGCATCGACTGGGCGCGGTAGAAGGCTGACCGGGCGCGCCGTTCCAGATTTCTGGAACGGCGCCGTATTACCGGCTGCCCCGCGCGGGCACGGCCGGCTCGGCGGGCGCGGCCTGGCCGGCCGAGGCCACGGCGGGGGTGGTGGTGGAGCGGGATCAGGCCGGTGACGGAGACGCGGGGGCCGTCCGGAACCGGCGTGTCGAGCGGGGCGGTCAGGGCGCGCAAGGTCACGACCGGACGGCCCCGCCAAGCACCGACAAGCACCCCGGTCTCCCCCGCTGAGCCGAAGACCTCCTTGATCACCTACACCAGACGGCTGTTCGCGGCCCAGCTGACGCCAAGAGGAGCCGGCCGGGCCGTAGACGTCGAAGACCTCGACGTGCGCCAGTGCGGGGCGGGCTCCGTCGCGGCCCCTGATCTCCGTGACCACCGCAAGCCCAGGACCGACCGGACTACCGGACTCGACCATGCCATTGATCATCACCGGTCGACCACGGACCCTAGGCAAATCTACGCGCGCGCAACGCACTTGAACAGAAGTCAAATCTCCCGCTTCGGCATGAGTACCCGTACTCACGACCCGCGTCAAAGGGCGACTCTAAGTTGATGTCATGCCCCGAATAGCACACACCGCAGCCGCCCTCGCTCTGGGCGCGCTCACCCTCACCGCCTGCTCCAGCACCCCCCCCCGGCTACCACGATCGACACGGACAATGTCGCCTCCGTCCCCGAGGGCGGGGACGCCGACAAGCCGCAGCTTGACTTCATGAAGCTGTCCCTCAAGATCACCGACGGCTGTCCGCCGCTGGACGGCACCAAGACCGGCAAAACCCTCGGCCCCAGCGACGTCCCCACCGTTCCCCAAGGCCCCTCCAGCAAGCCCGCCGGCAAGCCCGGCGACCGCGTCCCCCTGCCCGCCGACCCACCCGCCACCGACGTCCCCGTGCCCCCCATGCCCGACGGGAACCTCCTGGAGCCGGTGACGCTCACCAAGCCCGAGACCTGCTACGCGGACAAGTTCGCCGCGCACGTCACCACCACCCTCAAGGGCACGGGCGAGAACGCCGCCGAGGTGCGAGCCGCACTCAAGCGCGCCGGATACCCCGACGAGCGGATCGTGGACATGAAGCCCGAAGGCGACTCCCCCCGCGTGCGGATCGACCTGCGCGAACAGGACACCCGCGTCGCCCTCCAGGTCGTGCACGTCGGCACCAGCGGCACCGTCGTGGAAAAGTTCGGCGCACAGCCCACAGCGCCCCTCAAGGACGTCCGGTACATCCCGGAGCTGGCCGAACCCCTGAGCTGAGACCCCATGAATGAACTGATCGTCGGGGACGATCCCCAGCACCAGGAGCAGCACGGGGTCCGTGCCCGAGGGCTGCGCGGCCGGCGGCTGCTGGGACTGGTTGGTAGCGGTGGACATGATGATTCCCTCCCTGGGATGCCTGCGGACGGTCCGCAGGCGGAACGCGGAGCATGGGGCGCCCGCACCCCTTGCGTCACGGGGTGCCAGGTGGACAGCACTGGGCGAGACGGCGGGGTTAAGGCCCGCAAGACGACCGGGATCACCGTCCAGCGGTTGCGGCCGTCTTTGTGGGCGTCGACTGGGCCTGAAAGATCACTAGTTAGTGCATGCAGCCGGGTACCAGCGCTCAACGTTTTGCGGACCTCTGGTCCGACGACACAAGTGGCGGCCCCTCCCCGCGGGTGCGGGGAGGGGCCGCCACTTCAACGAGTCGTCTGGCCTTCTAGCGGGAAGGCCTCATGGAAGGCCGGTCTATACAGACGCTCCTGTTCTGCGGCGCGCTGCGCACTGTCGTGTCAGCATCGTGGCCCCCGCGTCGTGGGGTCCAGGTGAGTCAGGAAGTCCTCGATCTCTCGCACCAGGCTCTGTGAACCCTCAGACAGTTGGACACCGGCTTCCCCCAATGCCGAATCAAACTTGTCTGCAGTGACGCGAGGCGTGAGAGGCGCACATGCGAAGCCACTCACGAATGATCTGAAAGCTTCATCGCCGTGTTCTTTCCCTTGCCCACAGCATGCCAATAGCCCTTCTTGCTTCTCCGCGTCGAGAACAGACAGATAATCTCGCGCGTCCTCGTCACCCTTGAGAGCTGCTTTTTCCCACCAGCGTCGCGCTTCATCATCCCTGTCCAGGAACTCAAGGATTTCGGCTACGCGACGTGTTTCTTGCGGTGTTGCAGAATCATCGACTTCCTTCTTCAGAAGAGCGCGTAGTTCACGGACCACGCCGAGACGATGATTTCCGTTTCCGGGGTTTTCCGGGTAGGCGGCGGGGGCCGGGGGCCAGCCCGAAGGCTGGCCCCCCTCCGCCTGGACAGGGTCCTCGCCGATCCGGGGACCCTTGGAAACTGCCTGCTCACAGCCTTCGAGCAGCAGCCAGAGAGCGAGAAGCCGGATGGTTCCCCGCTCCTCGGGCTGGTGCGTCCACGCGGACAGGTGCGTCATGCGGTTACCTCCTCGCTGTGTTCGTTGATGGACTTCTTCAGGTTGTTGGCGGCGGCTTTGATGTAGCGCTTCACCGACTCCTCCTTAATCTGGAGGCGCTGCGCAACCAGTGCAGGGCTGAGGTCACCCATAACGCACAGGGTGATGACCTCGCGCTGCTGTGCAGGGAGGCTCGCGATGAGTTCGCCGATGCCTTCCTTAATCATTTCGTATGCGGCGTCGGGGATACCGATGCCTGATTCCACTTCGGGCAGGTCGTGAACCGGTACCACAACCATCCGCTTGTTGCGGCGGAACTGGTCGATGACCGCCCGCTTCACCGCAGTGCGGCCGTAGGCGGTCAGGGACCCCTGCTGTGCAGAAATCTCTTCCCACCGGCGGTACATGTTCAGGTAGACGTCCTGCACGGCGTCCTGGGCGCTGTGCAGGTCGCCTGCCTCAGCCCGGGCCAGTCGGGAGAACGCCTCGATGGTCTCGAGGACGAAGGACTCGAAGTCCGCTCCCTCAGCGGCCTCTCTCACGCAGCCTCCCGCGTGGCGATGGCCCGGTGGCCCGCCGACTCGGCCGTGTCCTTGCGGAACAGCCAGGCCGGCTGGCCCTGCTCGAAACGGGCGGCGGCGCCGCCGTCGGGCAGGGACTGCGCCATCGCGACCATGGTGGCGCGCTGCTCGCGCTCCGCCCGGGTCTCGATGTGCGCCTTCACAAGCAACTCCACGATGCCCTTGACGCGGCGCATCGCGAAGAACAGCAGGACCAACACGGGAATTGACACCCCGCCCGCTCCCGCCCAGTACGACCAAGTCATCGACCAGGCCTCCCAGTAGTGACGAACTCGTTGATGAAGGCGCGAGGCCCTCACCCCCTTACACGCCGCTGGGGCCCGGATCCGGATGCCGGACGGCAAGATTTTTTCCCAAGTTCCTCCCCACGCACGGCTGTCGCACTGATTCCGCAGGTCACAGGGCTTTCAGGCGCTGAAAACCGGATCCGGGAAGAGCCGGACACGGACGCTGCGGAGCGGTAAGCGGCGCGCGGAGCGGCGCCGCCACTCGTCGTCGCATCCCCGGAGAGCTCGGCGCAGACGCCTCGCGGAGCGCGGGTTCCTGCATCACTTCCCGATGCAGCAACAACGTTATTCCCCTGTGACCTCAAGGGTGCGCGCTGGTTTTCCGGTCGTCCGCCTGCCGGTACGGGCGCTGGCTGTCGGACGCGGCGCCGTGCATCCCGGCGCAGAGCAGGCGATGTCGCCACGGCTGCGCCCATGCGCGGCTCGTCCGCAACAGGCACATCCTGCCGTGGATTCCTCGGCTGTCCGCCGGACACCGTGGCGGCGAGCGACGGCTCCCAGTACGGGCGTCCCCCGATGATCTCAACGGGGAATCGCGGTCACGCTGTGTGCCGGAACCCCGTTTACCGGCCGTGCCCCTGACGCCGTGCGGGCGCGGCCTGCTGCCGATGCGCGGGCACGGGCGGCTCCGCAGGCGCGCCCTGGCCGGGCGCGGCCGCGGTGGGGGTGGTGGTGGAGCGGGAGCGGGCCGCGGTGGCGGAGACGCGGGGGCCGTCCGGGACCGGGGCGCCGGGCGGGGTGGTCAGGGCTCGCAGGATCGCGCCGACCAGGCGCCCCGCGAGCTCGGAGGGCGGGCCCTGCTGCCAGGCGGTGTTGTCCAGCAGCCCGGCCTTCAGCCGGTCGGAAAGGTTGAGATCGTTCGGCACGTTCAGGCCCTCGGTCAGCGGCCCCCACATGCTGCGGGCGTCCGCACTCACCGCCACCACCAGCTCCGGTGCCGCGGCGGCCGGATCCGGGCCGGGAGCGGTCCGGGCAGCGGGAACCGCAGGGGCGGCCGCGGCGGGGGCGGCCGGCTGCGGGCCACCCTGCCGGGCCAGGAGGGCTGCCACGGCGCGGTCCACGCCGACGCCCTGGCCGTGCGCGGCCGTGAGGAACCCGGTGACGTCCACGCCCTCGTGGTCGAGGGCGGCCATCTGCGCGGCCATGTCCGGCCAGGCCGGGGAGGCGAGGATCGCGTCGCGGACCAAGCCCTCGGGCATCGCCTTGCGCAGCAGGTCCGCCCACCGGTCGGTGCCCTCCGCGCTGATGCGCGCGGCGTTGGCCTCCACCGCGGTGTAGACGGTGGAGGCGACCTGGCCGAGCTGCGGAAGGAACGCGCCCAGATCGACACCGGCTTTCTGCAGCAGAACCAGCTGACCGGCCATGGCAGGCCAATCCGCACCCGACATCAGGTCGGCGAGCACCCCGCCGTCCAGGACCGGGCGCAGCGACTGGGCGGCCCAGCCCGGGGCGAGCTGTTCCTCGCCGTCGGCGAGTTCGTCCTCGCGGCCCTGGCGGTGTTTCTGGGCGGCGCGGCGTACGGCGTCGGCGATGGTGAGCGTCAGCTTCACGGCCGCCGCGGTGGTCCGGGCGGCTTCGGCGACCGCTTCGGCGAACGGGTCTTCGGCGGGCATCGGGGCAGGGTCGGCAGTGGCCAACTTCGGGCTCCTTCACGTCAGCGGGACTTGCCCGGTCCCGGCCTGTCCCGGCCGGGCGGCGTACGGGGCGGCACACCGGTAACAGCCCCCGGACCCGCCGGGCCACGGCCCGCCACCCGCGACGTGCGGGCCGTGCGCGCCGGAGCCGGCCGGGCCGGCGGCGCACCGGCCGCCACCGCCGCCTGCCGCAGCAGCGCCCCGGCCTCCGCCGCCGCCTTCGCCTGCGCCCGATACTGCTGCGCCTCATGCCACAGGCGGGCCGCCTCCACAGCCTCCACCAGCGCGAGCAGGAGGGTGAGGACCACGGCCGCGCCGCCGCCCCGAGCGGTGCGCGGGGCCCACTCCAACGCCCGCGCAGAGGCCCGCCAGCCCGCCCGCGCCCGGCCTTCCAGGGACCGCTCGCCGGGCGCGCGGCCGGCCTGCTCGAAGGCGTCCGCCGCCGCGGCAAGGCGCTCCCGTACCGCGGCCGGGGAGTGCGCGGCGCAGGCCACCAACAGGTCGCCGAGCGCGGCCACATCCCCCGCTCCCTCCGCCCGCCCGGACCGGCCCAGCACGACGGCCGCCTCACGCACCAGGTGCTCCGCCGACCGCCAGTCCGCCGGACCGACGGCGGGCCCGTAGCGCTCACGCACGCGGGGCAGGGACAGGTCGTAGGCCAGGGAGCCGCCGGAGAACCAGACGGGTCGGCTACCGCCGTCGGCGCGGTCGCCGGGCAGCGCAACCGCGTACCCGACGAGGACCCTGGCCTCGTCCCGGCGCTCCCGTACGCGAAGGCCCGCATCCCGCAACCTGTCCAGGAAATCGGTGTCGGTCCCAGCGAGCGCGGCCGCAGTGCGCACGGTTCGCTGCAGGGACTGGCGGGCGGTCTCCACCAGGCCCCGCCGGTCCGCCTTCGCGACCTCTCCGGTCGACGGCCGGCGTACCGCGGTGCGGTCCTGCGGCGACATCGCGGTCAGCCCCCACCGGGCCTCGAAACCGCGGGCGGCGGCGTGCATCGCGAGAATGTCCCCGCGCAACCTTGGCTGCCGGCCGTCCACCCGGGCCAACGTGGCCACGATGTGGATGTGATCGGGCGCGTGGCGCACCGCGATCCACCGGCAGGCCTGCTCATCGCCGTACAGGGCGATCCCCGCAGCGTCCACCATCGCCGCCGCCACCTGACCCCACTCCGCGTCCGACAGGACCCGGTCACCGGGCGCGTTGCGGACCGAGACGTGCCACACATGCTTGGCCGGACGCAGCCCCCGCAGCGCCTGAACGGGTGCGTCCAGCAGGTCCGCCAGCTCCCCCAGGTCCATCCGCTCCGCCTGCCGGCCCGGACACGGCACATCGGGGTCCCAGGCGGTCACCAGATGCGGGTCGGTGTGCTCATCCCGCTTGCCCGGACCGAACAGGTACTCCAGCAACTCGTACGTGTCCTCCCCCATGTCGGGCTTCTTCGGCATCACGACCGGGCGCGCCTCTCCCGCATCACCTTCACCGTCGCCGCGTCCACCCGCACCACCGCCGCACGAGCGTCCGCGAGGACCTCCTCCAGCCCGGCCCGGCCACCCGCGCCACCGGCGGCCGTGGCGTCGAGGCGGAGGGCGACCTCCCGCAACGCCGCGCGCGCCTGCACCAGCTCCCGCAGCACGTCCGCCCGGTCCGCCGAGACCGGCACCAACACCTCCTGCGCGACCGCCATCACCGCCCGCCCCGCCCACCCCGCCACCGACATCCCCTCCCGGCCCGCAGCCGCCTTCACCACCGCCAGCTCCGCCGGGCTGAACGCCACGTTCACCCGCTCCGACCGCCGCTCACCCGCCTCCCTCTCACGCCGCCTGCCACCCTCACCAGCCACCCGCACCCACCCCTTTCCCCGCCACACCGAAAACAGCCCGCGAAAAGGGCCTGACACACAACAACAACCAAGACCAGTCAGCGTGTAATGTTCCATTCCGCACTAACTGGCTGCCAATTTCTAATGCCTCAAAAAATCCTCCCAGCACGCCATGCAGGACCCACGCAGAAACCGGACCCCACCCCGCACAACCACCCCAACCAGCGACCCCCCACCCCCCCACACACACACCACCACCCACGCGCCCGCCCGCCTGCCCGCCACGCGCCCACGCACCCCGCCCGCCCGCCGCACCCACCACCCACCCCACACACCAACCCACCGCCTTTGTGGGCACCCATCCCGCGAGTGTGGGCAATGTCAAAGAATTCAGATAGGCGAGGAACCCAAACGGAAAGGCCGCAATTCTTGCGTCACCCTCAACCGATTCCGTCGAAATAACCCCTTCAACTCGTCAGAGTGATTCCCCTACACTCCCCGTAACGCTGGACGATTTTCGGCGTTTCTTCTTTTCATGAAACGAATGATTCCTGGAAGCCTGCTTGTACTCGCATCGCTCACGGCCGTATCCGCTCCTGCTGCGGCCCTGCCGGTGTCCTCTCCAGCAGCGGTAGCCGAGTGGAACAACTGTGGCTACCAGCCCACCACCAACGTGAAGCTCCGGACCGGGCCGACCAAGAGGCACACGGCCATCGGCATCCTGACGCCCAAGGACTCCGTGTACGTCCTGCGCGAGACGGCTTCTACGAAGTCGAGCTTCACGGCGACTCGGGGGTGTGTAAGGAATCAGGTGTGAACTTCCTCGAAGGAGTCACCTGATGAGTACGACGACTGATCACCTGATCGAGACCGCGAACGGCGTGTCGCTTGCCGGGGCCGGTGAGAGCGCCCAGGGTGCCGACGTGAGAACGACGACGGGTGCCGGGTCCTCGGTGAACGGGCTGAGTCTGGCGCTGCTGGACGAGCTGACGATGCTCGCGAGGGAGAAAGTCCGCGGTGGCGAAGGGCTGCAGCTGATGGGCGAGGGCGGGCTGTTGCCCGAACTGGCTCAGCATCTGATGCAGGCTGCCCTGGAGGCCGAAATGGACCTGCACCTGGACGCCGAGGCAGGCCGGGCCGGCGGGCGCGGATCGCGCTCGGGCGGGAACATGCGCAACGGCTATCGGACCAAGAAGGTGATAACGGAGGTCGGCGCCATCACGGTGCAGGTCCCGCGCGACCGGCTGGGCACCTTCCAGCCCCGGGTGCTGCCCAGGTACGCCCGCCGCACCGGGGCGCTGGACGACCTGGTGATCTCGCTGACCGCGAAGGGCCTGACCTCCGGTGAGATCGTCTCCCACCTCGCCCAGACGTACGGCATGTCGACGACGAAGGAGACCATCTCCACGATCACCGACAAGGCCCTGGAGTCGATGGCGGAATGGCGCACCCGCCCGCTGGATCCGGTCTATCCGGTGGTCTTCATCGACGCCGTTCACGTCAAGATCCGGGATGGGCATGTGGCGAACCGGCCGGTCTACGTGGCCATCGCGGTTACCTGCGACGGCTACCGCGAGATTCTCGGCCTGTGGGCCGGCGGCGGCGGGGAGGGCGCGAAGTACTGGCAGACCGTGCTGACCGAGATCAAGAACAGGGGCGTCCGCGATGTGCTGATGCTGGTCTGCGACGGTCTGACCGCCCTGCCCGACGCGGTCAACACCGTCTGGCCCCAGACCGTGGTGCAGACCTGCGTGGTTCACCTCATCCGTGCATCCCTGCGCTACGCGTCCCGCCGGGACTGGCCCGACCTGGCCCGCGACCTCAAGCCCGTCTACACGGCCGTGAACGAGGACGAAGCACGTGCCCGGCTGGCCGAGTTCGACGAGAAGTGGGGCAAGCGCTATCCGTCGATCGCCGGGACCTGGGAGCGGGCCTGGAGCGAGTTCGTGCCCTTCCTCGGCCTGCCTGACGCCATCCGACAAGTGGTCTACACCACCAATGCGATCGAGTCCCTCAACGCCCGCTACCGGCGCGCGGCCCAAGCCTGCGGGCACTTCCCCAACGAGCAGGCCGCCCTCAAGCGCCTCTACCTCGCCACCCTCACCCTGGACCCCACCGGCCACGGCCGCCAGCGCTGGAGCAACCGCTGGAAATCCGCCCTCAACGAGTTCGACGTCCTCTTCGACGGCCGGCTTACGGCCGGACGAGTGTGAGCCGATCAGCCCACCGAAAAACCTGTAGGCCGAACAGACGAATTACACCTGAATCCTGATAGACCCCGACTCGGAGACCGGACTCAAGTGGGGGACGAAGGGGTGGATCACCAAGCACGTCAAGCCCCACGTGTGCATGAACCTGAGCTAGCCTCCGCGTTTCGCTTGGGGCTGGCTGAGCTGGGGTGATCTTGGGGGTGGTGGCCATGAGGCTGCTGTCGGAGGGCGGGCATGCCGAGGGACCGACGCGCGGGTCGGGTGCTCCTGGGGGTTCCTCGGGTCGTGGGCGGTCAGTGGCGGTTTCGTCGGGTCAGGTGGCAGGTCGGGGCAGTGCGACGAGGCGGCTGAACGCGGCGGTCAGTTCGTGGCGCCAGGGCCAGGTGGCGGCGATCCGCAGGCGTAGGCGGCGGGCTCCGCGGGTGATCCGGGCCGCGGCGTGCAGGAGTCGGTAGCGGAGCTTCTTGGGTTCGGCGGTGGCCAACTCGTCGTCCAGCAGTAGGGTTCGGGTCCAGGCGAGCAGGTCGATAGCGGTCAGGGACAGCTCCAGCCAGGCCGCGTTGATAGCGAAGTGGCGGGAGGGGAAGCGGCCGAAGCCGGTGGTCTTGCCGCAGCGGATGTGGTCCTCGACTCTGGCGTGGGCGCGGTGGCGGACTTCCAGGTGCTGCAGGGAGCCTTGGCCGGCGACGGGTGTGTCGGTGAGGAAGACCTGGTGACGCATGCCCTCGTCCTGGTCGAGCAGGGACAGTTGGGCCCCGGGGTGGGGTCGCTCGCGTCGCACGATGATGCGGGTGCCGTCCGGGAGGCCCGCGAGGTCGACCAGACCGGTCAGCTCGGCGACCTCGGCCCCGGCGCGCAGGGAACCGTCCTGTTCCAGCGCGGGGTGCCAGACCTGGTCGGGCAGGGCGTGGATGGCCTTGCGGACCTCGGCGGTGACGGCGTGTCCGACGGAGAACGTGGTCTGGATTCCGCGCTGTCGCAGGCCTCGCAGGTGAGCGAGGAAGGCTTTGGCGCTGCCCGCGCTGTCGGCGCGGATGAGGATCGGGGTGCCGTATCGGTGGGTGTCGGGGATCTGGACGAGGGCTTGGTCGAGGACCGTGATGTGGTCGGCTGCGGTGTTCGCTCCGGCGTTGCCCGGTCGCAGGAGGCCCGCGAGGGCCTCGCCTGTGTTGTCCAGGAAGCAGAGCATCGGGTGGTAGCCGAAGCCGCGTTTGTAGGTGGCGGCAGCCTGTTCCTTCTCCGAGTGGCAGGTGATCAGGGTGGCGTCGAGGTCCAGGACCAGGCCTGGCAGTTCACGCCCTCCGGCATGAGAGGGCGGTATGGGGCGTCCGGTCTCGGCGGCCTGCAGCCAGGCGACTTCGCGGGCGGTGGCCCTCGCGGCCCGCAGTGCGTTCAGGGCCGCGGTGTCGATGCCGGCCAGCACACGCCAGGCTGTGGGGGTGGAGGCGACGGGGCCGAAGACGTCGCCCTGGTCCCGCAGCATGGCGAGGTCCCGGATCGCCTCGCCGCCGTCGGCGAGCATGACCGCCAGGTCCACCGCGACGCGGCCGGGGTCGTGCCCGGTCCCGCGCGGCCGCAGGCGGCGCAGAGCGTCGGAGAAGCCGCTGGTCAGCGTGGTGGCGTCGGCCAGATCCGCGAGAAGACGCGAGCCGGCATGGTTGACCACCCCGTGCCCGTCGGCGCTGACGACAAGCTTCGGGCGTAACCGGGTAGTGTGCACGCAGAAAGTGCCTTCCTGCTGGAACTACGGAGACCTTAGACAAGCCTCATCGTCCCAGTTCAGAAGGCACTTTCGCGTTCCCGCTCACAATCTGGTCCCAGCCCCAAGCGAAACGCGCAGGTTTAGGGCAGGCCGATCACCACCAAGCGGTTGCGTTGCTGTTCGTGCAGGTTCCGCTGGGCGACCGCACGAAACAGGCCCGCAGCCTGGCCGAAGAAAGGTACCCCCGCGTGTAGTTACGGGCGTTGGCGAGATAGTAATCACGGTCGTCCGCTACGCGGTCCCCGGTGGTGTCGACTTCCAAGCGAATGTAGTCAGCCGCGGCGTAGCCGAGTATGCGCCCCCAGCCGTACTGCGCACCGCCGCACGTCCCATAGCGGACCTCCACTGTACGGCCCTCAACTGTCGCAATCGCAGCAGTCTTAACGTTGGTGCAGGAGTTCGGGTCGTTGTACCACGCCGGAGCTGCAGTCGCGGTTCCTGTGGTGAGAACGGAAATGGCTGCAGCCGCTGCGGTCACGCCTACTAGGCTGCTCAGCTTACGAATTTTGGAGGTCATTCTCAATCTCACTCATTCCCTTCTTCTTGGCCGCTAAGTGCTCCAACGCATTGGCACAGAGACGCTACTGCATCGGCACGGCACTGACGAATCTCTGCGGGACATAAGACGAACGATTTTCCACTTCCAGTCGCCCTCAAACCCTGATGACTGCTGCGCGTTCCGTTGCAGCGCCACCGAATCAATCCTTGCCGTTTCAGAGCAAATGCCACTTCCTCCGCAGCTGTTTGTGATGCGTTCCTGCCATTACGGTAATGGCTTCCCTAAATCAGAGGGAGATCAATTTTAGGGCGCAACTTAGACTGGAAACATGCTTGTCTTCCGAGCAGGGCTTCGACATAGACGCAGAGCGTCTGGTTCGTGATGATCTGCCAGTTCAGCGGTGACCCGGGAACGTGACAGGCACGGGCTTCCAAGATCATGGAGTCCTACCTTTCAAGCGTGGGTTTCCGCTGGTCATTCGTAAGATCGGTGGGCCCTGCCTCGTTGTTTCACAGCGACAGTCGGTTGATCTTGCGTCCGTGATGTCGCGTTGATTCCTGTCCGGGGACGGTGTCGGTCAGGGGTGCGCGTCGGCTGTCGTGCCGGATGACGCCGGGTTCCACGGGCCGGGGCCTGCTGGTGGCCCCCTCTCGGTGCTCGATGTGATCGTTCGTGCTGGTCAGGTGGGGTGCGGCAGAGCGAGGATGCGCCGGAAGGCGCGGATGATGATGTCGACCCAGGGCCAGGTGTCGGGAAGTTTCAGGCGTCGTTTCCGCTGGCCACGGACGAGACGGGCGGGCACGTGGAGGACGCGGTAGCGCAACGTCTTCGGAGTGGCCCTGGCCATCTCGCCGTCCAGGGCGAGGAGTTGGAACCAGCAGCGGAGATCGGCGGCGAGGGTGGTGGCGGTGAGCCAGGCGGCGTTGACGTTCAACTCGCGCGAGGGCAACAGGCCGATCCCGGAAGCCTTCTGCTCGCGGATCCTGGGCTCGACCCTGGCGTGCTTGCGGTGCCGGCCGTCCAAGTGGGCGATCTGCCCCCGGCGATGGTTGGTCGCGAAGGTCTGGTAGCGCGCCTCCTGTTCGATTTCGTAGGCGCTGGCGTCCTTGACGTAGCGGGGGTGGAGCGGTTCCTTGCGGGCGATCACCCGGTGGTGCGGGGGCCAGCCCGGCAGGTCGCCGAGCAGGGCGGTGATGTCGGCGACGAACACGCGCTCGCGCACGCCGCCGTCCGGGCCGCCGCCGGCCGGCTGCCACAGGCCCTGCTGGTCGCAGATCTCGACGGCGGCCTGTTCGCGTGCGGTGAAGGCCCAGCCGACGGAGTACTCCCAGCGGAACGTGGGGCTCTGGCGGCCGCCCGCGGAGGCGATCCAGTCGATCATCTGGTGGGAGAAGCCCGCCCCGTCCACCCGGAAGAGGATCTTCTGTCGCCGCCACCAGGGCAGTTGGGCCACCGCCCGGGTCAGGATGTCGATGTTCACCTCGGCGTCGTTGGCACTGACGTTGCCCGGGTGCAGGGTCGCAGCCAGCTGTTCGCCAGCGTTGTCACAGGTGGCGACGAACACATGATGTCCGAGGAAGCCCTTGTAGGTGCCCGTGGGCTCCCTCCTTCTCCGACGGCGCCCGGACCAGCGTCCCGTCGCTGTCGATCACGGTCCATCCGGTCAGCGGCACCCCTTCGACCTCCACCTCGGGGAAACCCCCGGGCCGGTCGCGGAGCAGTTCGTACACGCGACGCCGCACCGACACACGGGCCCGCTCGATCCGGGGAAGTCCCCGCTCGCCGGCCTCTTTCAGCGCCCGCCACACGGTGGGGCGAGAGGCGGCCACGCCGAAGACCGGCCGCTGATGCTCCAGCAGCCGGATGTCGCGGATGCAGGTCGCGCCCAGGGTGATCGCGACCGCAAGGTCCACCATCACCTGCCCCCGTTCGTGCAACGGCACGAACCCCGGCCGGGCCAGCGACGCCGACAGCGCCCCGGTCAGCCCCGTCCGCTCCGCGAGCAGCCGCAGATGCACCCCGCCCACATGCCCGACCTGCCCCTTCCCGTCCCCCGACATCGCCAGACCCCGACTCCACTCGCTACCCTGCACGTGAAAGGTGCCCCCACCCGCTCATGATCCAAGCCTTAGACAAGCCGGATCATCGCAGGTCACGGGGCACCTTTTACAGGTCGTGACACAACGTCACCACCCTGGGAATTCACGGTGTAGGGTCGGGGGCTGGCGCGGTGGCGGAGTACGTCCGCTCCGTTTCCAGCCCCCGCCGCATCGAACCGTGCGTGCGGTTCTCCCGCACACGGCTCACCGACGCCGTTCACCGCCGGCATTCGGCCTGTCCCGCCAGTCCTGGAAGGGTCTGGGGGCGACGACGGTCCCGTGCAGAGCGATCAGCCCCAACGAGTCGGAAGCCGCCTGAGCGACCACCGACCAGCCGAATCTTCGGCTGCGCCGGTGCTTCTTGGCGATGAACCCGCCGATCCGCATCCGCGCGACGAGCCGATCTGGTCAAAGCGATGGACCGAGTTCCCGAACCGGAAATACGCGGCCCACCCGCGAAGGAACGCATTCACGTCCTCCACGATCACTTTGACCGGCCGCAACATCCTGCGCCGCTCCGTCAGTTCACGAATCCGGTCGCGGGCATGCTGCACCGCCCTGTCCGAGGGCCAGCGGGCGAGGAAGGCGATCGGGCGCCGCCCACCGCGAGGCCGGGACGTGACCCACCGGTGGTGGAAGCCGAGGAAGTCCACTCCCTCGCCTCCGACCTGCAGGTGCACGATCCTGGTCTTGGCCGCCTTCGGCTCCAGGCCGAGTTCGGCCAGCAGGACCTTCAGCTGCCCAAGGGCGGCTTCGGCCTGCTCGCGGGTAGTGCACATCACCACAGCATCGTCGGCATAACGGACCAGAACCCCATGACGACGCGCGTCCCATGCCCGGTCCAGCCGGTGCAGATAGACGTTCGCCATCAACGGTGAAACAACACCGCCTTGTGGGGTTCCGGTCACCGGCCGACGGACCTGCCCGTCCTCCATCACTCCGGCCCGCAGCATCGCGCGCAGGAGTTTGAGGACCGACCGGTCGCAGACGCGTTCCTCGACCGCCTGCATCAACTTCTCATGCGGAATCGCCTCAAAACAGTTGGCGATGTCCGTCTCCACCACCCAGCGCCTGCCCCGCCATGCCTCGTCCACGAGGACCTGAAGGGCATCGTGCGCTCCGCGCCTGGGCCGAAACCCGAACGAGCACGGGAGCATATCGGCCTCGAAGACCGGCTCGAGCACGATCTTCAGCGCGGCCTGCACGATGCGGTCGCGGACGGAAGGGATCGACAGCGGCCTCTGTTCCGTGGTTGTGCCGGGCTTCGGGATGAACACCCGGCGCGCGGGCAGCGGACGCCAGCGGCCCTCCTTATTTCCGCGGCCAACTCGTCAAGGAGCCGGTCGATGCCGTACTCCTCGACCTGCACGAGAGTGGTGGCGTCAATGCCCGGAGCGCCGTTGTTCCGACGCACCGTCGCCCACGCGCGCCGCAGGACGTCCCTGCGGTGGACCTTGTCCCCCAGCGCGTGGAACCGCCGTCCGGGATCGGCCTTGGCCGCCCGGTAGAGCGCATGCTGCAAGGCTCGGACCGGATCCAGCTTCAGGGATCCCGACGTGGCGGAACTAGCCGATGTGGCACTCACCAAGCCCCTCCAGACAACCTGCGCATCGACGAAGCAGCGGCCCTTCCCCTGGCCGGGAGTTGTGTTGTCCGCCCGGCTCATCGCGGTACTACGGCCGCCTCCGACGCCCACCCGGCCCGCATCCACTTCCCGGGGTGCACCCGGTTTTAGGACGCGCAGCTTCCGACGGCAGCTGTCCGCAGGCCGTCGGGCCGGGGAGGGCCTCCCCAGTTCCCGCTGTCACCGTCGCAACGTTCCATGCCCCATACGCCGGGGAGTCCCTCACGGCTGCATCTCCAGGATCTTCGCCGCTTCCATGGCCTTCGCCCTGATTTCGGGGGCTCGGCACTCCCTGTCCCCGCCCCGAGAGACGGGCCTCTAACGACGCCGCAGGCTTCGCGTGATGCTACGGACCGCTGCTTTGCTCCCCCTTTGAAGGGCTTTCGACACTGGGCTTCGACGCCGGGCGTTTCCCCGGACGCCGCCAGTCTGCTACCGGGCCTCCTGGCAGCTACCCCGACCGGACTTACACCGGCAGGCGACAACGAGCTTACGACCGAAGATCAACTACGTCATCAAGACCTCCAGTCTGCTGGGCGCGCGAAAGCGCGAGGCTAGCGGCCTTCGCCAGCCAGCCTGGGGCCGCCTCACACGTCTGGGGACGGCCCCTTCGGCACCCCACGGTGCAGGGCGTGCGCTACTCGGTGCTGGTCCAGGCGCTGGGGACGAGGGACGGCATCCGGTGTGCAACCTGGTGCTCGCCTTTCGTGCAACCCTGGAAGGGGCCAGTGCTGGCCCGCAGTTCGCGCATGCAGGGGTCGTAGTGGTCTCGGTGCCACACACTGGGTCCGGTGTACCCGCAGCTGGCGGGGTCGGTGAGTTCCTGCCAGGACAGCCAGAGGGCGTGGAGGCGGGCGACGGCAACAGGGTGGTCGGTCCACTGGTGGCACCAGCGGGCGTCGGCGGATGCCTCGGCGAGGTAGCCGGGTACGAGGACGCACTCCACCCACTCGACCAGGGCCCGCAATTCGTCCTCGTACTCGGGTGAGTCGAGGAGCAGGATGAACGGGGGGAACTGCCGCTCCGCGTCCTCCGGTTCGTCCCGGGCGGGGTCTTCGTCCAGCTGACTCTGGTCGTCATGGGGGGCGGCGACCGGCGTGAGTGCCTTGACCTGCTTGGCCAGCGCTCGGAGCTGCGCTTTGAGGTCTTCGACGTCCTCGGCCAGCCCGACGGGCGCGGAGCTATCGGGCACTGCGCGCCGCCTTCCGGGCGTCGTGGGCCGCGATGGCGCGCTTGGTAATGGCGTACTCCTCGTAGTCCTTCTCGGGGCCGATGTGCTTCATGCTGTCCTCCAGGTACCAGGGGCGGAGCCGGATCTGGGCGATCGGCATGCCGGTGGACAGCAGGAGGGCGGTGCCCTTGGACATAGCGCGGACGTCGGCGGCCTCCCGGATCTGTTCGCGCTGCTCGCTCCACGATTTCGAGCCGCCGTCGCGGCTCTTGGAGTAGCTGCCGCGGTGGACGGTGTGCTGGCCGATGAGGGTGGCGATGTCGGAGACGAACTTGGGGTCATCCACGCCAGCGCCAATGATCTTCTTCGTGGCCGCGCCCCACATGGCGTCCATGCCGACCTCGCCCCAGGCTTTCACGCCCTGCCGGTAGGACTGGAGGATCACGTAGGGGGTGATCCCTCGCGAACCGAGGTGGGAGTAGAGGTCGGGCAAGTCCCCGATCTTGCAGATGTTCGCGGCCTCGTCCAGGACGGCGCGCATCGGCTCCGGCAGCCGGCCGCCGTGCCGCTCGCCGGTCTCGGACGCGGCAGTGAACACGGCGTCGGCGAGCGCGGCGACGACCGCGCTGGCTGTTCCCCCCTTCTTGCTGAGCAGGTACAGGGTGTCTCGTGTGAGGGAGAACTCCTCGGGATCGAAGCGGTCCCGGTGCTGGTCTGGCATCACCCAGGTCAGCACCTGCTCGTCGCGCAGGCCAGAGAGCGCGGTTCTGGCGTTCTGGTAGATGCCGCTTTGGGTCTCTTCCGCGATGGCGATGCTGCCCTCGACCTGCTCGGCGAGGACCGGCTCGTGCTGGTAGAGGATCCGCAGCGGCGCCTTCTCCTGTGGGTCGGCGACCCACTTCATGACGTCCTTGATGCTGGCGCCGTCGTGCCACGCCGCGCGGAAGAACCCGACAAGGAGGTCGTTGGCGGACTGGGACCAGAAGGGGTCGGCTGCTTCCGAGCTGATCTGGTTGGTGAAGTGGGAGGCGAGGCGTTCGGCGCGCTCCGGGGTCTCGCCTTCGGCGAGCATGTCCCACCACATGGCCCGCTCCGTCTGCGCGACGGCCTGGGTGTCGAACACCCAGGTGCTTCCGGCGCGTCGGCGGTCGGAGTAGGTCGCGGCGTAGACGTCGGCCTTGTTGGAAGTGAGCAGCAGAGCGCCGGGGGCTTCCATCGCGATCGGGATGGCGAGCGCGGTGCTTTTGCCTGCGCGGGGGGCCATGATCGCAACGTAAGTGTCCTCGTCGCTGCCACGGAGCTCGACGCAGCTGGTCATGTGGTCGCCGAGAAGGACGCCCCGGTCGCGCGGCTCGATCTGCTTGGGCTCGGTGCCCTTCAGGGAGCGTCGGAGCCTGGTGGCGGTGATGGCGGCGTGCTTGGGGGTGAGGTCGCGGACCTGATGAAGGGTGGCCAGGTGGAGCGGGTTGTAGAACCAGCGCAGCGCGAGGCGGATGCCCCAGACCAGGAGCGCGATGGCGGCCAGGTCGAAGATGAGGGCGCCGATGCCGGACGCAACGGGTGAAGCTCCCCACACCGAGGACCAGTCGCGGACCATCCGCAGCACGGTGAGCGGGGACAGGCCGACGACGTCTTGGCCGGTGACCAGGGCGCCGAGGGCCGCGCCGGACCAGGTGGAGGCGGCCAGGATGACGGCACCGCCCGTGCCGATGCCGCCGGCCAGCCAGTTGCGGTCGGATTCCGTCATCATCGGCGTTCAGCCGCCTTGGGGTCGGTGTGGTAGAGCCGGGCTTCGGTGGCGGTCAGCTCGGAGGCGGCCGCGATGCCGGGCCTCGTACCGATCTTGATCATGTACTTGCCTCGTCCGGGGTGGACGGCGTCGCCGGTGTCGAGGCCGGTGGACGTGGCCGACGACCAGGAGGTGATCATCATGCGTTCCTGCTCGGTGAGCTGGCGTTTGCCGGTGACCCGCATGAGCTCCTCCTCGGTGGAGGCGCCGATGATCCAGGTGTCGCACCTGTCCATCAGGCCACGGGCTTTGGCGCGGTCTTCCTCGGTAGGGAGGGCTTCGGTGTCCAGGAGGCTGTGGGTGACGAGGATGGAGATGTCGCCGTCGCCGCGGGAGAGGCGGGTGATGGAGTCCATGGAGTCCACCAGGCCCGGGCCGCTGCGCAGCGCGCGCCACATTTCATCCATAGGCAGGACGAGGCGGCGCTTCATCAGGCCGGTGGTGCGGGCGGCGTCGATGCTGGAGTAGGTGTAGGCCCAGGTGGCGATCATGCCTGCGGACAGGATGTCCTGCCCGCGGGCCCGCAGGGCGGAGATGTCCACCGAGACCGCCGGGGCGGCGATGTCGAGCGTGTGCGTGGTGGGCCCGTCGAACAGGCCCTTGAGCGGGCCGCTCACCAGGTTGTCGAGGCCGGCGATCACCGAGCGGGTCAGGGCTGCGTAGGAGGATCCGTCGGCGGCGAGCCGGTTGCGGAGCGGTTCGGGGGCCTGCCGAAGGACAGTGATTACGTCGGGGACGATGGGGTCGTCGCCTGGGACGGCGTCGGCGGCCAGCTGCACCGCGCAGGTCAGCGCGGAGCGTTGGATCTCGTCTGCGGCGCGGCCGAGGCCGTGCTTGGTGGCGAGCAGCGCGCCGAGGGTCTCCAGGCGGCGGGAGTTGAGGACGTCGAGGAGGACGCCGCGCTCGGCAGCAGGCAGGGCCCAGACCCTCTTCTTGAGTGGCCCGCTGTCCAGGGGGTTGAGTCGGCCGGAGCCGTCGCCGATGCGGACGACGCTGCCGCCAAGGCCCTGGATCAGGGCGGTGTACTCGCCCTTGACGTCTCCGGGCACGACGGGCATGAAGCCGAACGCCGAGTAGAACAGCAGGATGCGTTTGACCAGCGCGGACTTCCCGGCGCCGGGCTGCGACATGACCCACACGCCGCTGTTGGTGGTGAGCTTGCCGACCCAGCCGGCCGGGTCGATGCACACCAGCTCCCCGGTCAGCACGTCCCGGCCGACGGGCACGCCACGGGGTGGGAGGCCTGCGCCGAGGAGGAAAGGGTAGACGCCGCCGGCCTGGTGGGAGGGGCCGGTGTAGACGGTGCCGGTGTCTTCGACCGGGACTCGGCCGCCGAACCGGCCGCCCCAGCCGGACCGGGGGGCGAAGAGTCGGCGGCGGCGCTGGCGTTCGGCCTTCTGGGCTTGGGCCTGCCCGTCCGGGCGGGGCGGGGTCGGGGTCCGGCGGGGGCTCTGGAGCTGCGGTGGTTTGGCCATCGGTCAACGGACCAGGGGGTTGTAGCCGACCGGGAGTCCGGCGGCGAAGATCGCTGCCTCCGCGCCGTACGCGGGCCGCATCCGCAGAGATCGGGTGGCCTTCACCGCGCGGTCGAGCTCCTGGCGGGCTGCGGGTAGGTCTGCGGCCCGGAGGGCGGTGACGGTGACCATGAGGGTCCAGTCCACGACCTGCGCGCCGCCGGCCACCTGGGCGGCGGCCTTCTCCGCGCGGGCGTAGTCGGCTTTCTGGCTCCACTTCGCGCGGCCCTTGACCTGGGCGGTGGCTTCGGCTCGTTGTGCCGCGTTGCTGATTTCCCTCTCCAGGACGGCCTCTCCTTCGTGGGGGTCGAGGACTCTATACGTGATGGTGATCCGGCGGGGGAAGCGACCTGGGCTGAGGAAGGGCAGCAGCACGCTGTAGGCGATGGGCCGCTTGGGCATTTCGCGCAGCACGTAGGAGAGGGAGACGGCGCCGTCGTGGGCGTACTCCTCCCACAGGTCGTCGGCCGCGACGGGACCGCACTCACCCCAGGACAGGTCGGCGAACTCCTCGTCCCGGGCGGTGAAGCAGGAGGGGTCGTACGCGGAGCGAACCAGGCGGCGAAGGTCGATATCGGTGGCGCGGCGGACGATGTCTGTGCCGGTTCCGGAGAGGTCCAGGCCGTCAACCACCCGGAGGGTCTCAGCGACCTGTCCGGGCAGGTCTGTCGGCGGGGTGGCGGTAGCGGACGGATCGACGGTCACGCTCATCCACGAGGCGACCGAGGCCGTGGCCCGCGGTGCGGTGCGGACGAGTTCGTCGACGACGGCCTGGGCGAGCGCGGGGGCGTCGGGGTCGCGGCGGGCGGCGATGTCGTCGCCGAGGGCCTCGCCGGCGCCGGGGGTGATCTGAATCGTCACGGTGGCGCCCTTGATCTGTTCCTCCGTACTCATCGCGTCCAACACCGACGACCAGGTTCTGAGGTTCCCGCGGACGGTGTCGGTGGGAGCCATGAGGCTGCCGCCGGGGGCGAGGAGAGAGGAGACGGTCATGTAGCCGGTGACGCGGTCGTGGACGACGCCGACCTGGCGGCCGGTGGTCGGGTCGTGGGCTGCGACCAAGGTGGTGGAGGCCGCCACCCCGGGCAGATCCAGGGCATAGGGGTGCGGCAGCAGCACCTTGCGGAAGTTCGTGGACTCCGCTCGGGTGGCCAGCTTCCAGGCCACGGCGGCGCGGTAGTAGGCCAGGGCGGACATGCCGTGCCGGCGGGCGGCGGCCAGGCCGATCACGGCCAGCGTCACCGGGAGCGTGACCAGCAGGGTCGCCGGATGGGTGGTGCTGAGCAAGGCATCAAAGGTGAGGGCAGCGGCCGCCATCATGATGGCGCCCTTGGAGAGGTTACCCACGCCGGAGCGGCGTTGCCGGAAGCCTTCGATGCGCAGCCCGTCGGGTACTCCGTGCGCGGTCATGTGCTGCTGTCTCCGTCTCCCATGGTCGAAGCGGCGCCCTGGACGGCATCGTTGACGCCGTCGAGAACCTTCACGGCGAGTACGGCGCCGCCGGTCGCCACAGCAGCGGTCCCGGTCGCGGCCGCGCCGGTGGCCGCCCCCGTCTCGGTGGCCGCGCCGCCCAAGCTGGCCGCGGCGTCGGGGCCGCCGCCCTGAGCGGGGATGGTCGCCTCGCCGCCCTCGTTGCGGGACGCCTGTGCGAGCGCGTCCTCGCCAGTGTCGCCGCCTTGGCCCTGCGGGCCCATGGACTGCTCGACGTACTGGGCGTGCCGGACCGGGTCCGTCCCCCCGTCGTCGCCGTCGCCCCCGTCGGATCTTTCGTCGTCGCCCTTGGCCTGGCTGCGGGCGCCGAGGTAGGAGCCGACGGCGTTGGCAGCGGCGCCCATGCCTCCGCCGGCCATGCCCGCACCCACGGCCGCCCCGAATGGGGCGAACAGCTTCATGAGCGGGCCCGGGGCGATGAGCGCCAGGAGGAGCGTGGCGCAGCCGCGCAGCCATTCCACCAGGCCATGGGCGCGGCCGAATTCGGAGAATCCGACGCAGATGATGAGGCCGACGAGCGGCTTGTAGAGGATGACCGTGCACATTGAGGTCACCAGGTTCGGCAGCCACTTGCGGGTTCCGTCCCCGCCCATCAGGCCCGCTCCGGCGATCGGCAGGAGCATGCACTGGATCGGGATGGCAGACTGGCGCAGGAAGATCATCACCATCTGGCCGAAGCCGATGAGGACCAGGACGAGGAAGACTCCGCCGACCAGAACAGGGTTGGCGATGGCCGCGGGGATCATCACCGCGATGATCCGCTCGAAGGCTCCGTCTTTGTTGAAGGTGGCCTTGACCATGCCTTCGGTCAGGAGGTCGCCCGCGCGGAGCAGCGACGCCACGATGGTCAGTCCCACGGCGCTCAAGATCATGTTCTGGGCGTATCCGACGAGGAGCTGGCCCCAGTGCTTCGACTGGCCGGTGATGGCGGCCTTCCCGATCTGCCACATGGCGCCGAAGGCGGCGATCACCCAGCCGAGCCAGACGAGCATCCCCGACAAGGTGGCTTTGCGCTCGAAGAGCCCGGTGTCAACAAGGTCGAGGCTGGGGCCCATCAGGGACAGGGTGAGGGTGGTGCGCAGGATCCACTTCGCCACGTCGATCCCGGACTTGAGCACGTCTCCGATCACGGAGTCCCAGACGGCGGTCCAGTACTCCTCGAGCTTCTCCTGGACCTTGTCTCCGGCCGCGTCGCACCCGTCCCTGCCTGCGGCGAGGGTGCCGGCGATGCGGGCGAGGGTGCCGAGTGTGCTTCCAGTGGTGGCGACCTTGCAGGAGAGCTCGACGGTCTCGCTGACGGGTCCGTCCGCGGCGGCGGGCGTGGCCAGGCCGACGCCGAGCAGGCTGGTGAGGACCAGCAGCAGGGCGGCCAGCCGCCTCACGATGCCTCCCGGATCGCGGTCCACGCGGAGGAGTTGAAGGCAGGATCTCCGGGGGCGACGATCTCGGGCTGCGGGGTGCCGGCCGTCATGGCCCTGGTGTATGCGGCGAGGGAGGTCTTCCAGTCGCCGTCCCACTGGACCGCGACGACGGAGCGCATGTAGGAGCCGGTCTCCCGCTGGGTCTCTCCGGCCTTCATCGTGACGCGGGAGAGCAGCCAGGCGCTGACCTCTGTCGGCGACTGGCTGATGACCTTGAAGCCGACCACGTGGGTGCGCACGTAGGCGCCCGGCGGAAGATCGCTGCCCGTGGGCAGGCCCAGGGTGCGGCGCACCTGCTTGTCGGCCTCGATGCCCGCGAGCTCGACCGCCTCCCGGTTCGTCTCGGTTCGGTCGGCAGCGATCAGGTAGGAGTCGAAGAGCCGCAGCTGGGCTTGGTGGTTGTCGTAGGCGCCCTCAAGGCGGGTGGAGTTGGAGGCGGCCATCATCGCGACGGCGCCCTCTGTGGTGCGGGGGAATCCGACCTCCATCCCCCGCGCGTCGGTACGCTCCCCGCGGGGCAGGGCCGCCCAGCGGTCGGGCTCGGTCCAGTCCGGCGGCGGCGCGTATCCGGCCGACGGCGAGGCAGTGGCGGTTGCGGAGGCGCCGGCCTTGCCGGAGTCGGGGGTAAAGTCGTCGCCGCTGAGCATGGCGTACCCGGTCAGCGCGAGGACGGCGGCCACCAGGACCAGGGCCGCCGGCATCAGGTACTGGGTGAGCCGTCCGGTGCGTGCCATGGCGCGCTCAGGCGGCGATGCCGTTGAGGATCGTGATCAGCGTCCCGGCGAGCATGATCGCCAGAACTCCGCCGCCCATCCACTTAAAGGGTTCGCTGCCGCCACCGTTGCGGCTCTTGTCTGCGGTGGCGAGCTTGTAGACGCCAAATCCCGTGCTCCCGGCTCCGGCCAGGACCAGGAAGTACAGGCCGTAGCCGAAGAGTTCGCTGACCACTGGGGCCAAGCCGGGCACCTCGGTGGGTTTGGCTCCCGGCAGCAGCCCCTTGTCGGCGAGGGCGCCGGCGAGCGTAATCATGTCCATCTCTAGTTCCCTTCGAGATCGCGGCGCAGCTTGCGTGCAGCAGCCCGGACGTCCTTGTGCTCCATGGCCTCTGCGGCGGTCTCGACCGTTCGCAGCACCGGCAGGTACGGCACGTAGGCGGTGCCGACTACGCGGTTGCCGAGGGCGCGGATGCGGTAGCGGGCGGCCACGGGAGGCGGGGCGGGGGCGTCGGCGACGAGGACCAGCCAAGGGCGCGGCAGGTGCACGGACCAGGTGGTCCGCAGGAGGTGCTCGATGTAGACCGAGCCGCTGACGGTGGTGTCGGCCACGACGACCGGGGTGACGCCCATCGGCAGGGCCTGGCCGGGCGCGAGGAAGCGGGCGCTGGTCTCGTCGTCACCGGCGAGCATCTGCTGGACCGTGCCCATGGCGATGCTCCAGCCGGCGGCCAGGATCAGCGCGTAGCGAAGCCCGGGCTCCTCGGGGCGGTCCGTCGCGGGAGGCACGGTCTCAACGGCCATCGCAACTTCCCCCCTCATCCGAACGTTGCCCTTTGTATCCAATGAGCTACAGAGCCTAGAAGACTCATGAAGATCTTGTTGAGGGGCTGTCCGGCCGGAGGCCGGGCGGCCCTTCTGGTCATCCGGTGGCCGGGGCGAGGTGCCAGGTGTCGCCGGTGCGGGTGAGTCCGAGGTTGATCAGTCGGCGGAGGTTGAGGGCGGCGGCTCGGGTGTGGAGCCAGGTGTCGTTGGCGATGGTTCCGCGGTAGCGGAGTTTGCGGTTGCCGTGGTGGACGAGCCAGGCGACGGCGCGTTCGACCGGTGGTCTCCAGCGGCGGTAGTCGGCTTGCCAGTCGGGGTCGGTAGCGGCCTGGCGGCGGGCGGCTGCGAGCAGGTCGTGGTGTGGGCGGATGGTCAGGATGCGGCCGGCCTTGGCCTTGGTGCACCGCTCGCGCAGGGGACATCCGGCGCACAGTTTCCCGAAGGCCGCCTTGCGCTGGTGGTGCTGTCCGCCGGGGTCTGACAGGGGGACCGTGTGTCCAGCGGGGCAGGTCACCGTGGCGGCGGCGGTGTCGATGGCGAAGTCGTCCAGGGTGAAGCCGCCGGGGACGGCCGCCCGTAGCGGGGCGGGCTTGAGGAACAGCCGGTGCCCTGCGTCTTCGAGGGCCTGGCGGGCCTCGCCGGTGGAGTAGGCGGTGTCGCCGAAGGCGTCCACCGGCCCGTCCTCCTCGGCGAGAAGGTCCAGGCCGACGGTGGCCTCGTGGTGCTCTGGGCCACTGCCGGGCCGCAGGGCGACGGCGGTGTATAACCCGGTCTCCGGCTCGATGGCCAGGTGGGCCTTGAAGCCGTCTTGCTGGTGGGTGCGGGTTTTGTGGATGTGCCGGGCCTCGGGGTCGACGGTGGAGACCATCCGGTCCTGCGCGGTGCCACGGGTGATGCGCCAGCGCCCGTCGCGGCCGTCGGAGTCCTCGGCGGGTTCGACGTCTTGCCCGGCGACCAGGGCCAGGATGCCAACGGCATTCGCGGCCTTCTCGCCCAGCTCCTGCTCGGGCAGATGCCCGAGCAGCCTGAGCGCGTCACTGACCAGGGCATCAACAAGCGTGGCGCGGGCCTGCTCGTCATTCCAGGCGATCCTTGGTTTGCCCGGGTCGCTGTAGTCATGCGCGGTGCACTGCACGGCTGCCACCTCAGCGGCCCCGGGGACCTCGCGAATTACCGCGCGGACGGCGGCGATGATCTGGGTGACGGTGTCCTGGGTGGCGACCGCATCGTCCAGCACCGTGGAGTCCAGCGCCCGCCGGTGCTTGCCCTTGAGGACACCGGTGGCCTTCACCACCTCGCGCACCGTCTCGAAGACACGGTTCGGCCGCACCGAGCGGGCCAGCCGGCGCCGGAAGTAGGCCAGCAGCGACGGATCGAACGCCATGTCGTGCAGGCCCAGCCCGCACGCGGCCTTCCACCTCAGGTCACACCGCAACTCCTGGACCGTCTCGAAGTCCGACAGCCCGTTAAGGGCCTGCAGCGTGATCGCCGCGGCCAGGATCTGCGGCGGCATGCTCGGCCGCCCGTTCGCCGACGGGTACATGTCCTCGAACGTCTCCGCCGGGAACAGCGCGCCGCGATGCTCGGCCAGGAACGCGAACACACTGCCTGCCGGGATCAACTCCCGGCAGGTCTCCCACACATCCGGCCCGACCGTCTCCCCGGCCCATTCCCCCATCACCACGAGAAAGAGTCTGGCCCCGCCGCTCACGCGGCGGGGCCAGAACCCAAGATCTTCATGAGTCTTCTAGTGCCGTTGGTGCGTAGAGCTGACACCTGGTCAACGGCCAGGGCCCTGATCAGGCACGCAGGGACGACCACCCCGTGTGTGATCACTCGTCCAGGTGACCGACCCGGCTCGGAAGGGGTAGACGATGAAGGCCGCGACGACGGGGTGTCTGCTGGCGGTGCTGGCCGTGCCCGTGGCCGCCCTGATCGTCGTGGCCGGGCTGCTGACCGCCGCAGGCGCCGTTCCCGGACACGGCGAGGCCGGCATGAAGGGCGTTCCGCCCGAATTCGAGCCATGGATCCGCCGGGCCGTCGCCGAGTGCGAACACCCCGAGCTCACTCCAGCTCTGATGGCCGCTCAGCTCTACCACGAGAGCGGCTTCAGCACCTCCCGCTCCACCGTCAGCTGGGCCGACGCCAAGGGACCAGCCCAGTTCATCCACGGCACCTGGCTCACCTGGGGCCGCGACGAAGACGGCAAGAACGGGGCCGACCCCTTCGACGTCGCGGACGCCGTCACGGCACAAGGCAGATACATGTGCTCCCTGCTCGGCGACGCCAAGAACTCCGGCTACCGCGACGACGTACGCCGACTCGCACTCGCCGGGTACAACGCGGGCTGGGGCGCCGTCCAGCGCTACCGCGGCGTCCCACCGAAGGAGTTCGCCCGGGGAGAGACCTACCGCTACGTGCGCACCATCATGGCGCTGATCAAGGACTTCCAGGGCACGGCCTCACTGTCGGTTCACGGCAGCGGGGCGGGCGCGAACGCGCTGCGCCGGGCAGCAGCCCGGCTCGGCACCCCGTACGCGTACGGCGGCGGCGGACCGGGCGGACCGTCGAAAGGCTTCTGCGACGAGCACAACGGGTTCCTGCGCGGGCGGTGCCTGGCCTCCAGCACGACGGGCTTCGACTGCAGCAGCCTGGTGCAGTACGCGTACTGGCCTCACACCCAGCTCCCCCGCACAGCCGCCGCCCAGTACGCGGCCACCTCCCACCGGCCCATCGCCCGCGGCGAGCTGCGCCCCGGAGACCTGCTGTTCTGGTCCCACCGCGGCGGCGGCATCTACCACGTCGGGCTCTACGCCGGAGACGGCCAGGTCCTCCACGCCCCACGCACCGGCCGCCAGGTTGAAGTTGTCGCCCTCGACAAGGCGATGCCTGCGGGCGACTACCACGGAGCAACCCGGGCGTAGCCGACCTGTAGGGCCTCTTTTTCCGTGTCGGAATCTCACGGTCGATGTCGGATACGACATCGCCGTGAGACTGGCCAGGCTTCGACGTCGGAGATGGGCTCCTTTAAGCCTCGTGAGCTCAGCAACGTGACTCCTGAGATTGATCCCCACGATCCCCGCTGGACGCCGGTTCCCGCGACCCTCACTATCACCGTGCCCTACCCCACCGACCTGGAGGAACTCGGGCACCGGCTCGTCAACGCGGTGTGCGCGGCGTCGACGACTGAAGACGAACTCGGTCCGGCCCGGCCATTGACCCTCTCCCTGTGGCAGTTGGAGCTCCAGCCCGCCACCGTGGCCCATGTCATGGCGCGGGCCGAGCGCGCCCGCCGCCTTGACGTCATGGACGGCCGAGTGGCTTTGTCCATGAGATCGGGGTTCTGGCACAGATCTTGGGGAGCCATCGCGGAGCGTTACCTCGGTGTTCGATTGCGAGGAGTCTGGCTCATGCGAGACGGCGTACGCCTTGTCGCCTGACAGCAGAAGGTGACGCTCCCTCAGGTTCCTCCCGTTCACTGCTGTGGTCGGCGGTGGACGGTGATGGTGCTGGTCATGCAGACCGACGCACTGTTCTGGGGCCCGCTGGTGTTCGAGGGGATCGACGATGTGGAGGTCGAGGCGGTTACGGCCGCGTTCGGCACGATCGAGGTGGTGGCGAGAGGTCACGCAGGTGGCGCTTCATGTCCGGACTGCGGCCGCTTCTCGGGCCGAGTCCACGACCGTTACCAGCGCACGCTGAGGGACCTTCCACTGGCTGACCAGGGCTTTGTGATCCGGCTGACGGTCAGGCGCTTCATCTGCGGGTCGGCGGGCTGCCCACGCCGGACGTTCGCCGAGCCGTTCTCCCGGCTGACTGTCCCGCACTCGCGGTTCACCACGCGGCTCAACCGTGCCCTGGAACGGGTGGGGCTCGCCCTGGCGGGGCGGGCCGGCGCTCGGCTGGCGGCCCAGCTGGGCTTCGGTGCGGGACGGATGACCTTGTTACGCAGGGTCATGGCACTGCCCGATCCGCGGTTCAGTACTCCGCGGGTGCTGGGTGTGGACGACTTCGCGATCCGTCGCGGCCAGACCTATTCCACCGTGCTGACCAGCGTCGAAGACCATCGCGTGGTCGATGTTCTCCCGACGCGTGAAGCCGGGCCGCTGGCCGCGTGGCTGGACCGCCACCCTGGCGTGGAGATCATCTGCCGGGACCGGGCAAGCGCCTACGCCGAGGGCGCCCGGCGCGGTGCCCCCGACGCTCTGCAGGTCGCTGACCGGTTCCATCTGTGGCAGGGCCTCGGCCGGGCCGTGGAGACCTGCGTCGCCGCCCATCGCGACTGCTTGCGCAACCCGATGCCCAGCGGCATCCTGCCGCAGGACACCCCACCGGCTTCGGCTCGGCCGCAGAACGACGCGGAGCCCGTCGGCCGGCGGGCCGAGCGCAAGAAGGCCGCACACGCCCTGGTCCACGAGATGCTCGCCCAGGGCCACTCACGCCGGGCGATCGCCCGGCACCTGGGCTGGGGTCTCAACACCGTCCTCCGGTACGCGAACGCTGCACGCTGGCAGGACACCATCCGCGAGAACCGGCCCCGGCCCAGCAGGCTGGATCCCTACAAGCCGTACCTGGAACGACGTTTTACGGAGGGATGCACCAGCGTCACCCGGCTCCACGGCGAGCTGGTCGCCGAGCGGGCTCCCGTCACCTACGGCATGGTCCGAGCGCACATCGCCACCTTGCGCGGGGCTCCGTCCGCAGCATCGCGGCGGCCGCCGACGGTACGGCAGGTGACCGGCTGGCTCACCCGCCACCCCGCCGCCCTGAGCGAGGAGGACCGCGTCGGCCTGAAGGACGTCCTGGCCCGCTGTCCCGAACTGGACACGGCCGCCGGACACGTCCGCGATTTCGGCGAGATGCTCACCGGCCGCCTCGGCGCTACGCTCCCTGTCTGGATCGACGCAGTCGATGCCAGCCAGCTACCCGGGCTCACCGGCTTCGCACTCCACCTGCTCCGAGACCTCGACGCCGTGACCGCCGGCCTCACCTTGGACTGGAGCTCGGGCAGCATCGAGGGCGCCGTGAACCGCATCAAAAAGATCAAGAGACAGCTCTATGGCCGCGCTGGATTCGAACTCCTACGCAAGATGATCTTGCTTCAGTAGTGCATCGCTCGGGTGCTGGATCGCCGCTTCCCCAGCCCCTTGAGATCAGAGTTCGGCCGTCCAGATCCCGACAGGATGGTCACTCGGAGGCAGCCACAACTGAGGCTGTGACTCGCGATGCCTTACGTCAGCCTGCTCATCCCAGTGGAAACGGTCCTCGGGATCAGGCCACGCGACTTGCAGCACGGGGAGAGGTGGCCGCCGGTAGAACCCGATGGCCTGTCCGAAGAAGGTCCGGTACCAGCCGCGATCAACCTGCCTGAGCGCGACTCGATGACCGTCGACAACATCAGGATGGCTCTGGCCGTCCGCCAGTGTTTCGCCTGCAGCGGACTTCTCTCCGAGGGTGTTGAGCATGCGGTGCATGGCGTGGACATCGAGCCCGAACATGGCGAGTTCAGGTCCGCCGTGAGTGTGCGCGAGGCCGATGGTGTAGGCGAATCCAGGGCCGATCTCGTCTTCGGGAACCATCACGACGTGCCATCCGTGCTGCTGCACATGCTCGATGATCGTCAGATCCATGCGGTCCGCTTCGTCCCGGTCACCGTAGTCATGACAGAGGACACAGCGGCACTGGAACGGATCATCAGTCATGTGCGGAGGGTACGAGGTGAGCGTTCACGTCGAGCAACCGGGATTTAACCCCTCTCAATCGAACGACGCCGTCACCCTCCGCGACGGCTCCCCAAGATCAGTGCCAGAACCGAGATCGGACAGCATTTGTTCAGCACTTCGGGCAGCACTCTGTTGGTAGCCGATTCGAACAGCAAGCAGTTGCAGCGTGGGTACCTGAGGCGGCCACAGGAGACGAAACTGCCACCCACCTACTTGATTTTGTTGGCATGCTCGCCGGATTTCGGCCACGTCAGCGATCAGCCGGACTCGCCCCCGGCGGAGGTCCGCCTTTGATCGATAGGCTCAAAGTGTGACGACAGAGCGGTCTTTGGCAACCCTTCAGCGCTCGCTGGGCGATCCCACGGTCAGCTACCCGTTGTGGCCACCGATGACCAGCGGATGTCCGCGCACCAGCACCGACGAGATCTCCTATCCCGTCGAAGTCGATTACGCCTACGACCGGGTCGACCCCGCCATGTTCGCCACTGCCACGGAACGGGGCGGCGGGCTGGACCGCTGGGCGCCGCTGCTGCCGCCGCTCGCCGCACCGGGGCTGAGTGAAGGCGGCACGCCGCTGATCGAGATCGAGACCGGAGTCTTCATCAAGGATGAGTCCCGCAACCCCACCTGGAGCCACAAGGACCGGATGAACCGGTGCACCGTCAGCGCCGCCGTCGCTGCCGGAGCCTCGGGAATCGTCGTGGCGTCGTCCGGTAACCATGGGGCCTCCGCAGCCGCCTACGCTGCCCGCGCCGGCCTGCGCTGCGTGGTTATCGCGGGCCCCGAGCTGCCGCCCGCCGTCGGCTCTTTCCTGAACGCCTACGAGCCGGTGGTCCTGCCGGTGCCCTGGGAAGCGAGGTGGCCGCTGATGCGCCGGATCGTTGACCGGACGGGCCTGCACCCGGTCAGCAGCATCACCACCACCCACACCGGCCACGCCTTCGGTCCCGAGGGATACAAGACCATCACCTACGAGATCTACCAGGACCTCGGTGTCCCCGCAGCCGTGTTCGTCCCGACGTCGTACGGCGAACTCCTCTTCGGTATCTGGAAGGGATTCACCGAACTTCGGCGCCTCGGCCTGACCGATCGGCTGCCGCGGATGTACGCGTGCCAGCCGACCGCGGCCGCACCGCTCGCCGAGGCCATGCGGCGCGGCGTACCCGCGGCTCACGTCACGGTGGGGCAGACCGAGGCATACTCCATCGTCTCCCCGGTCAGCGGCTACCGCGGCGTAGTCACCATCCAGGACAGCGGCGGCCAGGTCCTCGAACTCAGTGACGCACAACTCGAGGCCGCTCACCAGGAGCTCGCCCGAGTCGGCCTGTGGACCGAACTCTCCAGCGCCGCCGGACTCGCGGGACTACGTACCGTCGTCGACGTCGACGGGCCGGTGGTCTGTATCTCCACCTCCAGTGGCTTCAAGAACCGCAGCGTCGGCTTCCGTCAAACCGAGACGATCGCCCCGGATTGGGACGACGTGCGCAGCAGACTGCACGCGGCGGGAATCTGCGACTGACGCACCGGCTCCCCCTGCCCACGCAATCGAACGGCGACAGGGCCGGGTGCTGTCCAAAGTGCTGAACAAATGCTGTCCGATTTCGTGGACAAAGCCAGCCGAGAAATCGTCCACTACGGCATGGGCCTGTGCGCGTTGAGGCTCGACGAGCCTGAGGGCTGGGCTGGCTTGGACACGCTGGCGCGCGTCAAGCGCGCCGTGGACATCGTTCTCGGGCAACCCGACGACCCACTCCTCCAGGCTGTGGTCATGCCGATCTCCGATCGGGAGTTGTGGAAGACCCTGCCCGAGAAGATCGCCCTCTTCGAGCCAGCCCCGCGAGCGGACCCTGCCGAGTACCGCTGACCCGCGGTTATCACTTCGCCGTCCAGGGACAGGATCCGCCCGAAGCTACAAGGAGATGACATGGAGTTGAGATTCCAGCGGATGACGCAGGGTGAGACGCCGGAAGAACGCCCAGGTCAGAGAAGCGACAGATGACACCGGCCGCGAGAACCTACACGACCCGACCGGTGGCACGGCCGCGTCGCCCGCCACGCCCGCGGTCGGCGGCGGGCATCATGCCCGGCATGAAGGCAGACGAGATCCTCAAGAAGGCGGAAGAGCTCCAAGCCGCGCAGCTGGCCGCCAAGCAGGCCGCGGTCAGCCCTCTCGCGGCGATCCTGGCCCGGCGGATCCAGCTCCAGACCGAGCTGGCCGAGACCGAAGTCCCGTACGGCAAGGCGTACGTCGAAGCGGAGTCGGCGGGCTGGTCCGCGGCGGAACTGGCCGCGCTCGGCGCCACCGAACCGACGCACCGGCCGCGGGTACGCCGGGCCCGTCCGAGCAAGCAGCAGACCCCGGCCACCGGAGCGGACACCAGCACGGAGATCCCCTCCCAGAACCCGGCAGTCAACGCCTGACAGCCGCGTTCACCCGGCCGGTGCCGTCCGCTTCGCCCGACACAGGAGGGTGAGGTTCAGACCAGCATCGCCCGGTGAGCATGCGTGGCCGGCGCCGTCGCCGTCTGCGGACCGGCCGGACTGGGCAAAGGCGGCCAGTGGCGGGGGAGGGTCGGCGGGTGGCCCGGGCCCGTACATCCGCCGGGCTCGTCGCAGGCCCGGACCGTACCCCCGCCGTCGATCCTTCTGCGCGTGAGGCGAGCGCGCCGTCCGGACCTGGCTGATGGGGGGCGGGCTGCTGCCGCGATGCCGCCGGGCCCGGCATCGCTCTCCAGCGCTGCGCGTCTCGTCGTGGCCGGGGGTTCGGCGAACCCGACGTGGGCGGCCTGCTGGAGGGCAGGGACGCATCAGGAACGCGGACGCATCGAGCGCAGCCGGTCGGCGATGTCGTACACGTTCAGTCGCAGGGCGCGGAGGTCGGTGATCAGCAACACCGGACCGACCCCTGAGGGGGACCATCCCCGCGGGCGCGGGGCCGACGTGAACCGGTCCGGCAAGTCCGGCCACATGGCGGGACCATCCCCGCGGGCGCGGTGTCGGCGTACGACCTAAGCTCTCCCCAGCCGCGTACGGATGAACGTCCCCAGCTATGTCGCGGGAAGCACCACGGCGGAGGATCCCGGTTGAGATCGTCAGGCTGGCCGGAGACACTCGCACGATGAGCCGTAGCGCATCGGCCGGATCGGTCGAACGAGGTTGGGACGGGGGGTGGTACCGGGTTCGCACGGACGCCTTCGAAGCATCGTTCCTGCCCAGCCCGGACGAGGACTTGGACTCGGTGTGTAACGTCGATGTTGAGGTTCGTCTGATGGACGGGTCTCGTTGGAGTGCGACCGTCTTCACGGTTGCCGAGGTCACACGCTTGATGGAAGCCTGGGCAGGAAGCGGCGAGGCTCTCGGTGGCCGCTACTTCTCGTGCTCGGACGGCTTGATCGTCCGGGCTCCCGGCATCAACAGCGTTGCCCACGTGATCGCCGGACTGATCGAGAACGACGCGTTCTCGGAGATCTTCCAACGACTCGCCGATGACTGACTGACCGAGCCCCGGCCGCCCCGTACGAAGTGGCCTGTCAGGCCACGTCTGTGTCCCGCTCGATGGCCTTGAGCCGGTTCTTGAGCCGGTAGCTCGGTCCGTTGATGGAGATCACGTCGCAGTGGTGCAGGAGGCGGTCGAGCCCGGTTTGAGGTGGAGCAGGGGAAGCCACTCGCTCCGATGTGCGGATCTGGCTCCTGCGCCCGGCCCTGGCAGGCGGAAGCCAAGACTTCGAGCGCGAGCGGCCGTCATCGAGCCGATCCGGGAAGGCTTCATCAAGGAGATTGAGGCCGGGAACGGCGTCGGCCTGGACCACGGGCTATGGCGCCGCAAGAAGCGCGACGCCTGGCAGCTGGCCGGACGGCCACCCCTTCGTCGTCTGCCTCTCCGCCAGCCTGGAGGAACTGCTGCGACGACTCGCCGAGCGCAACCAGCGCGAGGACGCCAACGCCCTCACCGTCACACCCGAAGCCCTTGACGGATTCTTCGCCTGCTTCGACCCGCCGACCGATGAAGAAGGAGGAGAAGAAACGCCCGGGACCCTACCGCTCTCCTCACGGCACTCACCGAGGCCAAGGGCGGTAGGCGGGGCCCGGCTTCCGCGGAGCCCCTGCGGCAGGCCCACAGAGCCCTCGACGCCGAGCATCTGCGGACGGCCAGCCGGCAGCAACACCAACTCGTGACCGGGCTCGCCCGTACGGCCGCAGCCCTGGCCCGGGAGACCGGGGGAAACGCGGTAGAGCCCGGCACGGGGCCGAAGGTTCCTAGGCCACCCAGCCCCCGCCGGGCCACATCAGCACCCCGAAGAACGGAGCACCCCCCGCCCCCACCCCACGGACCGGCCCCGGCGAATCACCCGCGCCCGGCACTGGATCACCCGGCGCCGTACCGCGCTGCTCTCCAGAGCCCTGCGCGGTACCGCCTACGCCACCGGCGCCAGCATCGTCGGCCTCGCCTTCTGGTGGATCGAACAGCGCCTGTGATCCCGCTGTCGGGCCCCGGCCCCGGCCGCGGACCCGGAGGCCGGGCCGGTGCGGCCGGCGTCTTTCCGCCCAGTGCCCTGACGGGACGACCCGGCGGATCCAGGGCACGAGAACGGCGCAGTGGGCACGGCTGTGCGCGCATGGCCAGGACGGGGATCAGACGGATTCGAATGCTGCCGTTCCAGAGACTGCTGGTCAGCCGATGATGGCGACTGGGGCGTCCCAGGCGTTGCGGTCGACGTTGATGGTGTAACCGCCGCGGGTCTCTTTGCTGTTGGCCTTGTACTGGTGGCCGCGGCTGTGGTCGGTGTACAGCTTCGGGTCCCAGGGCCAGTCTTTGGTGGTGGTCTCCTGGCCGTTCCACAGGGCGTACCAGAGGTTGCCGGGCAGGTCCGTGCGGTCCTTGGCGGTGGCGATCGCCTTGGCGCTGGAGCTGCTGAAGCCGTAGAGGCCGGCGCGGTAGGTTTTTGTGCGCAGGGTCTTGGTGAAGGACCTCACGTAGGTGAGGGTGGCGTCGTTGCACGCCTTGTTCGTGGTGTCGTACGACTCCATGTTGAGGTAGATCGGGCTGCCGGTCTTCATGCCGAGCGCCGACGCCTTGGCGATCGCGTCGTTGGCGTTGCTGACCCCGACCGAGGCCGCGGTGGCGGCGGTGAACCTTTCCTTGTTCCCGCTCTGCTGGCACGGCGGCTGGGCGCCGACGTACAGGGGGATGACCCGCCAGCCGAGCGTGTCGACCGACTTCACCCAGGACTTCGTCAGGTTGGGCTGGGCGCAGCCGCGGTTCTTGCCGCCGATGTAGACGGCGACACCGCTGTAGTAGCCGTCCTTCTTCCACGCCGTCATCGCGCTGAGCGAGGGCGCCGTGCACGCGTCGAACGCCCGGCCGGTGTAGGTCTTCTGAGTCGGCCACGTCGTAGCGGCCATCGAAGTCTGTGCCGCGACCCCGGCGCCGGCAACGACGGCGACACCCGTCGTCGCTAAGGCTATGTAGCGACCTCGTCTGGACAGCCGGTGCTTCGCCATTTCCCATCCCATCTGATACTCGGCCCCGGGGTCCCGGGGCCGGCCCACTCTATCCGGAGGCGGCGAGCCCGCAGCGGCCGCCAGGTTCGACCCCACGCAGGCTCTTTTCGGGCGTTGGGGCGCATCATCGCGCCACGGCGTTGCCGCGTGTCACGTCCGGCGCGTAGCGGGGCCGACGTGCGGTCGTTCGGGCCCGCCGACCTGAGCTGAGGCGGTAGCGTCGAGAGTGAGGACGCGGGGCCCCGGTGACTGCACAACCCAACTACACCAGCGCACCTGGCCCGGTACCACCGATGCGGATGCTCGCCGAGCACGTCCAGGCCGTGAAGCTCAACCCCGTCACCGGCCGCCTGGACACCACCCCGGACGCCGCCGCGTACAGGCCGAAGCCGCGGTGGATCTCGCAACCCGGCGCCCAGGCAGTGAATGCCCTGGCGGCGGCCCACGGCCTTTGGAGTCGTCGTGGAGCTGGTGGAGTGGGCGGGGCCCGGGATCGAGAAGCACGCGGACCGCGCGGCAAAAGCTGACTGGCATGGTGGACCTGGACGGCTACCCCGACGGCACGCGGATCATCGTGCGGCGTGAGCGCCCGCATCCCGGCGCCCAACTGTCCCTGTTCGACCTCGACGAGGGCATGCGCCACCAGGCCTTTCTCATCGACACCCCGTACGGCGAAGGCTCATTGCAGCACCTGGAAGTCCGCCACCGGGCGCACGCCCGCGTCGAGGACCGCATCCGCTGTGGCAAGACCACCGGCTTCCCTCGACCCGATGGACGCCGCTGAATGAACGAGCGTGTCCGAAGCCCGGCGAAGACGACTCCGACCGGGCCCATACCCCTGCCCGAGAGAGCACCCACCTTCAGTTATTTACGAGTCAGAGTCGCTCAATGAACCCACAGCCTTCGCACCTGTGAGGCCTCGGCGGGGAGGCAGCCAAGCCACGGTCATCGCATGGATGACTGGAGACTCGACCGGGCGGGCGCTCGATAGGAGAACCGGCCCAGGGACCAGTGCAAGTGACATAACTCACTCCGTTTTGGGGGGCCAGCAAGTCGATCATGTTCTGACTCGTCGCGCTTGTGATCTTTTCCTCCTCGATACGTTCGCATCGCCACCGACCATGTGGTGGTGCGTGAAAGTTCTTAGGAGATCGAGGATTTATGGTGATCCATCTGCCCGCTCTGGAGGAGCGGGGCCGGCCTTGGTCCGGGAGGAGCCTCCGCTACATAGCGGGAGGGCTTGCCCTGGCTTTATCCGTCTCGTTGCTGGACAGCACAAGCACGGCATTCGCCGCCGAAACAGAAAAGTCCAAGGAGCCGAAGCCTGCCGCCGTGACGCAGGCTGCTGACATTCCGTCGGCGCGGGTTGCCGCGCGCTTGTCGGGCAAGCGGGTCGAGGCGCTCTCCGAGCGCACCGAGACCTCGACGACGTGGGTGAACAAGGACGGTTCGCTGACCACCGAGTTGTCGGCCGGCCCGATCCGATTCAAGGACGCCGCCACCGGCCAGTGGCGCGACGTCGACGTCACGCTCGGTACATCGCCGGACGGGTCGGTCGTCTCCAAGGCGCATCCGACCGGTCTGAAGCTGGCGGGGAAGACCGGCGCCAAGGCCGCCTCACTCAAGGCTGCGCAGTCCGCCCCAGCGGCCGATATGGTGACTCTCGGCGAAGGCGACAACGCGATCACACTCCAGTGGCGGGGCGGCCTTCCAGCCCCGAAGCTTGACGGCACCCGCGCCACCTACGAGGACGCAGTGCCGGGCGCGGACGTGGTGGTCGAGGCCACGCGTACGGGCTTCGAGCAGTTCGTTCTGGTCAAGGGGAAGCCCGCCGACAGCTTCTCCTACACCCTGCCGCTGAAGGCCAAGGGCCTGAAGGTGGAGCAGCAGGCCGACGGCAGCGTGCTGTTCACCGACAAGAAGTCGAAGAAGACCGCGGTCATGCCCGCCCCGGTGATGTGGGACGCGACGGTCGACCCGGTCTCCGGCGAGCACACGCGCCAGGTCAAGGTCGGCATGAAGGTCGTCAAGACCAAGGGTGGCGTGGACCTCGTCCTCACCCCGGACGCGAAGTTCCTCGCCGACCCGGCGACGAAGTACCCGGTGACGGTCGACCCGTCCACCTCGTCCCTGTCGAACACCTTCGACACCTATGTGCAGCAGGGCGAGACGGTCGACTGGTCCAACGACGTCGAACTCGATCTCGGCAACCCGGGCACGAAGAACGCCGACGGCACCTACCGCACCGCGCGTTCCTTCATCTCCTGGAACACCGCGCCGATCGCCGACGCGCTGGTCATGGACGCCAAGCTCAGCCTGTGGAACTTCCACTCCGGCAACTACACCGGCTCCTCATGTCCGCTGCAGCCGTGGGAGGTGTGGTCCACCGGCGCCGCGTCCACGTCGTCGCGCTGGGCCGCGCCGAACCAGCCGGCGTGGATCGCGAAGAAGGCCACCTCCTCGGATACCAGGGGCAACGCCTCCTGCACCACGCAGCCGGACGGCTGGATCAACGCCAACGTCACCACGATGGTGCAGGAGTGGGCGTCGGCCAAGGCCGCCAAGTCCCACATGGGCCTGCGCGCCTCCGACGAGAACGTCACGGGGCAGTGGAAGCGGGTCAACTCCGCCAACGCCGCCTCCAACCCGCCGAAGCTGGTGGTCACGTACAACTACCGGCCGCGCACGGGCACGAAGCAGGAGGCGGGCCCGCCGTTCTTCTCCTACGGCGGCGCCTACGTGGTCAACACCACGACCCCGACACTGCGGGACACGTTCGTCGACCCCAACGGTGACAAGGTCAACGGCACCTTCCAGATCTTCGACTCCGCAACCAACACCCAGGTCGGCAACGTCATCGTCTCCCCCTGGGTGAACTCCGGACAGGTCGCCTCCGTGACCGTCCCCGCCGGCGTGCTGACCAACGGCAAGACGTACAAGTTCCGCAGCAGCCCGTACGACGGTGCCCACTACAACCTGGGCTGGTCGGAGTGGAAGACCTTCACGGTCGACACCACCTCGCCCATCGCACCGACGAGCATCACGTCGACGGACTACCCGTCGAACGCGTGGGTCAAGGGTGCGGGCCAGGCAGGCAACTTCACCGTCACCCCGAATGGCACCGACCACAGCTGGCTGGAGTGGTCCCTGGATGGTGTGACCTGGACCAAGGTCGCCACCGGCGGCTCCACGGCCGCGAAGGCGATCTCCGTCGCACCGCCGAAGGACGGCACCCACACCCTTCAGGTGCGGCAGGTCGACAAGGCCGACAACAAGTCCGAGCCGATCGAGTACACCTTCCACGCCGGCCCGGGCGGCTTTGTCCAGCCGAGCGAGGGTGAGCGCACCGCGCGCCGCCTGCCGCTGGTCGCCGAGGCCGACGGCAGCAAGTACAACGCGGTGTCCTTCTCCTGGCGCCGCTCCGAGGCCGACTCGTGGACGCAGATACCCGCTGGTGACGTCACCTCCGGCGGTACCCCGCTGAGCGCGTGGCCGGTGCCCATGGTCGGCGGTAGGAACTCCGCCCTTGTCTGGAACGCCACCGACACCGTCAACCCCGACGGCACCATCCAGATCAAGGCCGACTTCACCGGCCCGAACTCCGCGTCCGGCTCCACCCAACCGCTGACCGCCGTCGTGGACCGTAACGCGAGCGGCGCCGCGTCGGAAGAGGTCGGCCCGGGTTCGCTGAACCTGCTCACCGGTGACTACGCGCTGTCCGCCACCGACGCGTCCGGTTTCGGGCTGTCCGTGTCCCGGACCGCTTCCTCCCGTACGCCCGACAAGGGGGCCCAGCAGGAGGGCCAGGCGGCCATTTTCGGCAAGGAATGGGTGTCCGGAACCGTCGCCGAGGCGACTCAGTCAGACTACTCCCACATCCGCCGGATCTCCGACACCGCGGTCGCCATTGTCGACGTGGACGGAGGAGAGACACACTTCACGGCGAATGCCGCCAAGACCGGCTGGATCCCCGAGCCGGGGGCCGAGATCCTCACCCTCACAGGCAGTGTGACCGGTTCGTTCACGCTTACCGACCCCGAGGGCACGGTCACCGAGTTCACCAAGCCCGACGCCGCCGCCACGACCTGGCAAGTCTCCTCCACGTTGCTGGACGGACTGGCCGAGTCCACCACGACCGTGGTCTCTGAGGCGGTCACCGTGGACGGCAAGAAGCTGGCCCGCCCCAAGCGGATCATCGCGCCGACCTCCGCCGCGAGCGCTGCGACCTGCACGGCGACACCGTCCACCAAGGGCTGCCGGGCGATGGAGTTCGTCTACGCAACCTCCACCACGGCCACGGACCTCGTGTTCGGCGACTTCACCGGCCAAGTGAAGGAGATCCGCCTGTGGTCCACCGACCCCGGCACGGCTTCGGCGACCTCCAAGGCAGTGCAGACGTACGTCTACGACGCTGCAGGCCGCCTGCGCCAGGCCTGGAATCCGCAGATCAGCCCGTCGCTGAAGACCGAGTACGCCTACGACCCGGCGGGCCGGGTCGCCGGACTGACTCCGGTTGGTGAACTCCCCTGGTCCTTCAACTACGGCACGGCGGGCAACGCCACCAACGCCGGCGACGGCATGCTGCTCAAGGCCTCCCGTTCCGGCCTGCAGCAGGGCACCAAAGACGTCGAGTCGGGAACAGCCACCACGTCCGTGGTCTACGACGTTCCACTGACGGGCACGACGGCCCCGTACAAGATGGGCGCGGCCGACGTGAAGGCGTGGGGCCAGCTGGACGCCCCGACCGATGCGACCGCTGTCTTCCCTGCCGACGTGCTTCCGTCCTCACACGCCGGAGCCGAGCTGACCGCCGCCTCATACACTCGTGCTGATGTCACGTACATGGGAGTCTCCGGCCGTGCGGGCAACACGGCCACCCCGGGTGGGCACATCTCCACCACGGAGTACGACCGATTCGGCAACACCGTGCGCGAACTGACTGCGGGCAACCGGGCCATAGCGGTCGGCGCCAGCACCGCCGACCAGGCTGCCCAGGCGGAACTGGGTATCGGCCAGCTCACCAGTGCAGACCGTGCGGATCTCCTCGCCACCCGGTCCGTCTATGACGAGACCGGTACCCGTCACCTGGAAGAGCTGGGGCCGCTGCGCCGGATCGATCTCACTGCCGACCTTAAGTCCGGTACGACCGTGCTGGTTTCCGCAGGCACGCCGGTGACTGCTCGCGCGTGGACGATCAACGAGTACGATGCCGGTCGTCCCACTGATAGCAGCGCCAAGGTCAGGGACAAGGTCACCAAGGTCACCACCGGTGCCCAGGTCCGTGAGCACCCGACCGTCCAGGGCGAGACCCGAGTGACGCAGACAATCTACGACTGGACCAAGGGTCTGCCGACTCAGACGATCAAGGACCCGGGCGGCCTCGCGATAACGGAAAGCACCGAGTACGACGCTCAGGGCCGCGTCGTCAAGCAGCGGCTGCCCGGAGCCACCGGCACGGACGCCGCGACCCGAGTGACCACGTACTGGTCCGCCACGGGAACCGGCACCTGCCAGGGCCGCCCAGAGTGGGCAGACCTTCTCTGCTCCACCGGGCCGGCCGGCGCCATCACCGGCAGCAGCTCCAACCCGACGCAGCTTCCGACCACCGCCACCGAGTACAACTGGTGGGGCAACACGAGCAAGGTCTCAGAGACCGCGAACGGTGTCACCCGCACGTCCACCACCACCTACGACAGCGCCGGCCGCGTCACCAAGGTGGCCATCACGGGCGGCGTCGGCCAGGCGGTTCCTGAGTCGACGACCGAGTACGACCCGGCCACCGGCCGAGCCGTCAAGACGGTCTCGCCGACCGGAGGCACCATCATCAAGGCGTACGACAAGCTCGGCCGCCAGATGTCCTACACCGACGCCGATGGCGGTGTCACCACCACCGAATTCGACCTGCTCGACCGGCCGGTCAAGGTCACGGACAGCGCACCGTCGACCGTCACCTACACCTATGACCACACGCTCGAGCCGCGCGGCCTGGCGACGAAGACCACCGACTCCATCGCCGGCGTCTTCCAGGCCACCTACGATGCGGACGGGTCGGTCAACTCCGAGAAGCTGCCCGGTGGCTACACCCTCACCACCAGTGAGGACACCACCGGCGCCACGCTGAAGCGGACCTACACCCGTGACAGCGACGGCACGCTCGTCTACACGGACAGCGCAACCCAATCCGTTCACGGCCAGGTCACCACCCATGCCGGATGGTCCGACCAGACCTACACGTATGACGCCAACGGCCGTCTCACCACTGTCGAGGACACCGCAGACACCATCTGCACCAAGCGGACCTACACCTTCGACAACCGCACCAATCGCAAGTCCCTTACGACCGCCCCGGGAATCCCGGGCCTCGACTGCCCCACCACGGGAGGCACCACCACCAGCCACACCTACGACAGCGCAGACCGTCTGGTCGACGCCGGATACATTTACGACGCGTTCGGCCGCACCACGACGGTCCCGGGCCACGGCACGGTCGGCTACTACGCCAATGACCTTGCCTACCAGCAGACTGCCAACGGCCAGCGCCAGACTTGGCAGCTCGACGCCACCCTGCGGTTCCGCTCCTGGAAGACCGAGACCGGCAGCGGCTCCATCTGGACCCAGACCGGCTCTAAGCTCAACCACTACGGCGGTGACGGCGACAACCCTCGCTGGATCGTTGAGGACACGACGACCGGCGCACTGACTCGCAACGTCGAGTCAGCCTCCGGCGATCTCGCCGCCACGACCAGCAAGACCGGTGACACCGTTCTCCAGCTGACCACCATCCACGGCGACGTGACACTCCAACTCCCCTTGGACGCTTCGAAGTCACCCGTCGCTCTTGACAGCGACGAGTACGGCAACCCACGCAACGGTCAGGCGCCGACGCGCTACAACTGGCTTGGCGCCAAGCAGCGGTCCGCCGAGACGCTGACCAGTCTCACGCTCATGGGCGTTCGCCTCTACAACCCGGTCACCGGCCGCTTCTTGTCCATCGACCCGGTGCACGGCGGTGGCGACAACCGCTACGGCTACCCCGGAGACCCGGTCAACCAGTTCGATCTGGATGGGCGTTCGTGGTGGTCGGAACTCAAGAAGAAGAGCAAGAAGAAGGCGATCGAGGCCCGCGCATGCGCGAGCCTTGGATTCAACGCCTGCAGGAGAGCCACGGCGATTTCGTACATCGCCGCTAGTATGACAGGAAATGGAAATCGGAATAATGCTATCCGTCACTTCATCTGGCAAGCGGCTCTGACTTTCCTTCTGGGGCACCGCGCGGCTGTAGTGCTCGGTAATGCCCATGAATGGGGAGAGGGCGGCAGAGCTGACTCCAGGATCGATCAGCGTAATAACACCCGAGCCAGAAACTTCGCGATAAGCGGACGGGGCAGGCGTGCGATGAAGAAGGCCTGGCACTCGAAGTCCGGGCTGTACGCGTTCCTGTACAAGACGGCCTCCTACCGCTACTCGATAGGAATGCTCGAGTAGCTCCGTCGTCCAACCTATGAGGGCTGCCGGGTCCGCGCGCAGCGGGCCCGGCAGCCCCAACCCACTCAATACCGAAGGACATTTTCATGAAGAACGCCTACAAGGTGGCGGCGGTGTCTACCATCCTCGTCCTGGCCGCCGGTGGAGTAGCTCTCGGATATGAGCTGCGAGGAGGATGCGGCAGCCAGGAAGGCCGGGCCGAAAAGATCGCGGGCTTGGAGATTTTGCAAGAGAAGCCTGAAGGGGCCCATCCCGCATCCGGGAGCGAGAAGGTCGAATACGGGTGTGTGGACGACGGAGGTGGCTGGCTGTACGCGAACCGGCACTATGCGTTTGAGGGCTCGAATCGGCAGGTCGTAGATTTCTATCGCGGCATCGCGCAGAAGCAGGGGCTGTCGCTGGACGAGGAAGGCAGGGAAGCGTCAGACACTCTGGCCGGCCTCTGCTTCTCCAAGGAGGTCGACGACAAGCCCGTGCTCGTGCGCATCCGCTTCAATCCACCCGGGGGTTCCGAACCCGGGGACTACACAATCGGGGCCGAGGCGGCTTTGGACGGCGAACGCATCCGCTGCTGGCTTTGATCTAACCTCATGTCGGCAACGGCTGAATCTGGTTCAGGCACGGATTCCGTGAAGTCGATCGTGCTTCTGTGCGCCGGTGACGCTCCGTCATCTCCGGGCGGATGCTGGCCGCGTGTGAAGAACTCTTCCTTCTGCTTCCGCATCTCGCCGGGATACCCGTCGAGTGCATGGAGGTGCGGGACGGCCGCGTGGTGATCGAAGCGTCGACGCCGGAAGACGTCCCCGTACTCTGCCCGGGCTGCCAGGCGCCGTCTGGGCGGGTGCACAGCCGGTACGGACGGCGCCTGGCGGACGCGCCGTGCGGCGGGCGGGGCGTGGTGATTGAACTGTCGGTGCGCCGGCTGTTCTGCGACAACGGCGAGTGCCGGCGGGTGACGTTCGCCGAGCAGATAGACGGGCTGACCAGCCGCTACGGCCGGCGCACGCCCGTCCTGCAGCGGATGCTCGCCGCGCTGGGCGTCGTCGTGGCCGCCCGCGCCGTGGCCCGTCTGGCGCTGCTACTCGGCGTCGTGGTCAGCCGGACGACCGTCCTGCGCCTGGTCATGGCGTTGCCGGACCCGGCCTGGACGACCCCGCGCGTGCTGGGCATCGACGAGTTCGCCACCAGGAAGGGCCACCGGTACGGCACCATCTTGGTCGACTGCGAGTCCCACCAGCCCCTGGACCTGCTGCCCGACCGCGACGCGGACAGCGTCGCCGCCTGGCTACGCGAGTACCCCGGCATCGAGATCATCTGCCGCGACCGCGCGCAGGTCTTCGCCGACAGAGCCCGCACAGGCGCCCCAAACGCCCAGCACTGCGCGGACAAATGGCACGTCTGGCACAACCTCGCCGAGGCCGTCGAACGCCTCGTCTCCCGCCACCGCGCCCTACTGCGCGACCTGGTCGAAACCTTCCCTGAACCCGAGCGACCGGAACCAGAGCCCGCACAGGTCGAGACGGTCAAAGCGACCGAGGAACCGTCCGAGCCCTACCCGCAGGGGAAGTTCCTCGACCGGCTCCGCGACACCCACGCCGCAGTCCGGGCCCAGGTAGAGCAGGGCCTGAGTCTGCGCGAGATCGCCAGACGCCTCGGTCTCGGGCGCAACACCGTCCGCAAGTACGCCCGCGCGGCCAGTCCAGAGGCGATGCTGCACGGCCAGTGGCAGAACCGGACCAGCAAGCTCGACGCCTTCAAGCCCTACCTCGATCAGCGCATCGCCGAGGGCTGCACAAACGTGTCCCGGCTCCATCGCGAGCTGTAAGAACGCGGGGCACGCTGCAGTTACAGCACCCTGCGCGACTACGTCCGGCCGCTACGTTCCGACCGTCGGGCTGCCGGGAGCCCACCACCGATCGCGAGGCCGCCCTCACCCCGCGAGGCCACCGGCTGGATCATGCGCCACCCGGACCACCTACGCCAAGACGACCAGCAGCAGCTCAAGAACCTGCTGGCCCGCTCACCCGAGCTCACGGCCGCCGCAGGCCACGTCCGCACCTTCGCGACCATCATGACCAACCGCGAAGGAGACCGGCTGCGGCACTGGATCGCCGACGTCTGCGCGGACGAGCAGTGCGGCCTGGCCGGCTTCGCCGCCGGACTGATCCCCGACCTCGACGCCGTCGTCTATGGCATGAGCACCGACTGGTCCTCCGGGCCCGTCGAGGGCCGCGTCAACGACCTGAAAGCCCTCAAGCGCAGCATGTTCGGCAGAGCGAAACCACCGCTGCTGCGCAAGCGGCTCCTCCTGATCGCGGCCAGCCGCCGACCCTAACCTCTGCCGCCTCGGGCCTGGCGGTCCAGGAACTCGATCACTCGTGTTTCCGAACGTAGAAGCCGCTCTCGCTGCTCAGGAGGAAGAGAGGCGAGGAGGTCGACCAGGACTCGCTTCCGCGGGACGTACACCATGTTGCCGGAGTAGATCCTGCAACCTGCACACCAGGCGAGTCCGATGCAGCGCTCGAACATGGAGGACTCGGGCGGATGGAAGCGATACTGGTACGAGCAGGCGGACGTTCGGCAGGCGGCGCAGACCAGTCGATCGCCGTCGGGAATCGTGTCCCAGCCTCCGACCATTCGCCAATGCTGTCGCCCGGCCGGTGCTCTTCAAGTCGTCATGCCGAGCATTCTCTCTCACCGCGAGTCGCCCGGTCTCGGCGTCCGGGGAAGAATCGGGCCGACCACAGACCGTGACGGACCCTCAGGCGACCTGATCCACTTCACGGAATCCGTGCCTGAACCCGGTTCAAGGAACGGCGACAGGCCTGTCAGTCCTACTACTTGCGAGGTATCCGTTCGCACTCGCTGGCCACTACGAGATGTTCAACCCTCGATCGACTCGCACGATGACCTACTGCCCAAGGCAGGAAAGATCGTGCTCTTCATTGCTGCTGCGGCAGTGATCGTCTACATCAATCTCGGGAGCATCTGGTAGGGGCCAGGCGAGGTGGCCGGGAGACCACCTACAGTCACCATGCGGCCTGCTGTCATGCCGAACTGACGACAGTTGAATACGCGAGCTCACCAGTACGGAACCCCGAACAGTCGTGCCCCGGTCGTGGCCGGGGCACGCCGTACAGCCTGCCGAGGTCGCCAACGCTGAGCCAGGGCGTAACCCGGTGGGTGCGTTCCTCCGGGGACGGGGATGCCGAGGGATTCCTGCCCGGGCGCGGCAGTGGCGACATGACCCAGGGCGTGAGGGAGGCGCGTCCACAAGGCGGTATCCGCAGGTCAGGCGACGGCGTTACGGATGCGAGATGCGATCTGCCCGACTATGCAGCGCTACTTGACGGGTGGCGGCAGCTACAGCCAGTCTGCCCGCTCCGTGCGATCGACACCGCCGTCGCCATCCACTACGTAGGCCAGTGCCTCTGCGAAGGTTGAGCAATGCTCAAGACCTGTGGATCGGTGTCGGGGAGGCAACGCGAAGGGCGTACCTTCCCGAATGATCCTGTGATGGTCATCGAGTAGGCCGACGTTGGCGCGTCGGTCGGGAAGGCACGCCCGTGCTCACGGTAGTCAATGCTGACGGTTCCACGCCAAACGGCTCCCTGATCGACGAGATCGTCCGCGAGGGCGCCCGGCGGATGCTGGCCGCCGCGTTGGAAGCCGAAGTCAACAGCTACATAGCAGAGTTGGCCGGTGAACGGGGCGGCGACGGTCGCCGCCTGGTCGTGCGCAACGGCTACCACCAGCCGAGGAAGGTCACCACGGCCGCCGGGACGGTCGAGGTGCGGGCCCCGCGTGTGAACGATAAGCGCGTCGATGACACGACGGGTGAGCGCAAGCGGTTCTCCTCGGCGATCCTGCCGCCCTGGTGCCGCAAGTCCCCAAAGATCAGTGAGGTGCTGCCGCTGCTCTACCTGCACGGCCTGTCCTCCGGCGACTTCGTGCCCGCGCTGGAGCAGTTTCTCGGCTCCTCGGCCGGCCTCTCGCCCGCCACCGTGACGCGGTTGACTGCTCAATGGCAGGCCGACCACACGGCGTTCATGGACCGGGAGCTGTCCGCCACGGACTACGTGTACGTCTGGGCGGACGGCGTTCACCTGCGCATCCGCCTGGAGGAGGCGAAGGCCGCGGTCCTGGTGCTGATGGGGGTACGCGCGGACGGCACGAAGGAGCTGATCGCGATGACCGACGGATACCGCGAGTCGTCGGAGGCATGGGCGGGCCTGCTGCGGGACTGCGCCCGCCGGGGCATGCGGGCCCCGGTCCTGGCCGTCGGCGACGGCGCTCTCGGCTTCTGGAACGCGCTGAGCGAGGTCTTCCCCGACACCCGCCATCAAAGGTGCTGGGTTCACAAAACCGCCAACGTTTTGGACGCGCTGCCGAAGTCAGCCCAGCCCGCGGCCAAGCGTGCGATCCAGGAGATCTACAACGCCGAGGACAAGGAGCACGCGGCCCGGGCTGTGCGCGACTTCGAACGGGCCTACGGGGCCAAGTACCCCAAGGTCGTCAAGCGGATCACGGACGATGAGGACGAACTCCTGGCGTTCTTCGACTTTCCCGCCGAGCACTGGATCCATCTGCGGACCACCAACCCGATCGAGTCGACCTTCGCCACCGTGCGCCTGCGGACCAAGGTCACCAGGGGCGCCGGCACCCGCGCGGCCGGACTGGCCATGGTCTTCAAGCTAATCGAGTCCGCTCAGGCCCGCTGGCGAGCCGTGAACGCGCCCCACCTCGTCCGGGCCGGAGCCCGCTTCAAACGTGGTCAGCTCGTTGAGCGCGAGGGGCGGGCAGCCTGATGGACACCCCCAATCCGCTGACCGACGAGGAACTCGCCGTGATCGAGGAGCTTGCCGGTGCTGCGACTCCCGGTCCCTGGCACGTGCGCCAACTGGACGACGACTTCGCCATGAGCCTCGTCGCCATCAGCACTGTTCCCGACATCGGAGCCGGCGAACGCTGGCCAGACTTCGACCACCGGCAGATCGTGGCCGCCACCCTGGTCCAGCAGCCACGATATGTCGACGTCGCGGACGAACGCTGGGATGAGAACGCCAACTTCATCGCCAACGCCCGCCAGGACATTCCCCGCCTGATCGCCGAGATCCGACGTCTCCGCCGCCTCCTCGAAGCCAACGGTCAGAAGCCCGAGGAAGGCTGAAGCGCACCACCGATCCACAGGAATTGACAATTACTCTCTGCCAGTCCTGCAACACCCTAGTACTCCAGCTGTAGATCGTGATCTTGATGGACTTCGGCAGGATCTCCCGGGACATCGTGTGGGGGTGTGGCGGCCTGAGCGGGCACCATGCACAGGTGAGCATCATCATCAAGTTCTTCATCGCCCCTGACGACACCTCAGCTGCGGGCATTGTTGATCGCGGGCCGGTCGGCGTCTTCGACTCGCTGGCCTGCGGCAACTTCGATGCTTCCGAGGCGGTGGTCGAGTGGGAGAGCCTGCTTACTGGGCAGAGCTTCGAGGCGCTCGTCGCGTCCGATGAGCCGCGCATGGTTGCTGACCCAGAGGATGGGGACGGCCCCCTGCTGTTTGTCGCCTCGGGTGCGCTTCAAGGAGCGCTGGCCGGCGCTTCGGCCTCTCGCCTTGCCGAGGTCGGCGAGCTGTGGATCCAGGAACGGGCCGCCGAGGGCGAGGCGTTCGACTTGGAGATGGTGCGGGAACTCCTGGGTGATCTGGCAGACCTGGCCCGTGCCGCCGAGGGGCGGGGTCACGGCCTGTACTGCTGGATGGCCTAGCATCCCGGCCGCCGCGGTACGGTCCCGCGATCTGGACCGGGAGCGAGACGGTTGCGGCCACCGGTGATCATCGTGGTTTGTGAAGACAACGAACGATCAAGCGGTGGCCGCAGGTCACAGCGTAGACCCGGTCCACTGGCAGGACGTATTCGAGGGCCTGATGAGCCGGATCGCGGGTCGTTTCGCGCGGGTGGAGCCCCGCCGCCGAGTCCGGCGGTTGGTGCTCGGACTCCTGTCGGACCTGCCTCGCAAGAACTGCTGGACGATCGCCGAGTGGGCCGGGGAGTCCACCCCAGACGCGATGCAGCACCTGCTCAGCCGGGCCAAGTGGGACGCCGACGCGGTCCGTGATGACGTGCGGGGCTACGTGGTGGAGCACCTGCGCGACGAGCGGGCGGTGCTGGTGGTCGACGAGACCGGCGACGTGAAGAAGGGCACCGCCACGGTCGGTGTCCAGCGCCAGTACACCGGCACTGCCGGCAGAATCGAGAACGCCCAAGTTGCCGTCTACCTGGTCTACGCCGGTCAGCGCGGGCATGCCGCGGTGGACCGGGAGTTGTACGTCCCGCGCTCCTGGACCGCCGACCCCGACCGCTGCCGGGCCGCCGGGCTTGGCGAGGAGACCGCTTTCGCCACCAAGCCGGAACTGGCTGCGCGGATGGTCGCCCGGTTCCTGGACGCCGGCCACCGGGCCGCGTGGGTTGCGGGCGACGAGGTCTACGGCGGTAACCCGAAACTTCGCACGGTGCTGGAGGAACGCGGCACCGGCTACGTCCTCGCGGTGGCCTGCTCGTACGAAGCCGCAACTGGAGCCGGCAAGTTCCGTGCCGACACCCTGGCCAAGAAGGTCCCCAAGCGGGCCTGGCAGAAGCTGTCGGCGGGGACCGGTGCGAAGGGCCACCGCTTCTACGACTGGGCCGTCATCGACCTCGCCGACCCCCGACCCGGGAGCCGCCAGATGCTGATCCGCCGCAACCGCAGCACCGGCGAACTCGCCTACTACCGCTGCTACTCGCCCGCCGCAGTGCCGCTGGCCGAGTTGGTGCGAGTAGCTGGATCAAGGTGGCGGGTGGAGGAGTTCTTCCAGTCCGGCAAGGGCCTGGCCGCACTGGACGAGCACCAGGTCCGCCGCTACACGTCCTGGTCCCGTTGGGTCACCCTCGCCATGCTCGCCCACGCCTTCCTCGCCGTCGTCCGAGCCGATGACCATGCCCGCCAACCGGCACCGAACGGCCTCATACCCCTCACCTGCAACGAGATCCAGCGCCTGTTCATCACTCTCGTCGTCCGGCCCGTCCACGATGCCGCACATCGGCTCGGCTGGTCCGACTGGCGACGCCGCCACCAAGCCCGATCCCAGGCCAGCCACTACCGGCGGCAAGCCGCTCAAGCGTGAAGATCACCATCTACAGCTGGAGTACTAGAACGCCCCGACCACCTGTACAGCAACGACATCCGCGTGGCGAACCGCTACACACGCCTCTTCCACACCAACACCGACGACTGGCTCCGCCACTGGCACCGCTGCCCCGGCTGCCGCGCACGCACCACCCTGCCCCTGCCGCACCTCGCCGCATGGACCGCCCACATAGCCTGCCGATCGCTGCGCCCGACCCACCGCGCCCCCCGCGGGCGCAAGCTCTGCGGTGTCCTGCGTGTGTCCTGGACGAGCAGTCACAAGGCGCCCCGTTCCTGCCTGCTCACGGTCGCCGTCGACTTCTGCCCCTCCGGCGAGCACCGTGTCCTGACGCGAGTCCCCTACCACGAAGCCGCCGAGCGGTTTCGCATCTGGCTGGCCGGAACGGCCCCTGCCGTGGCCGCCGCGGCCGGTCCTGACCGCTTGGACGGCCTCCCTGCCCAGTTCCGGCCAGTCATCGTGGACACCAGCGGCGAGGGCCTAGCACTGTTCTGAGCGAGCACCAGGAGACCTGACGCCCCAACGTCACCTCGCAGCTGCTGGCCCCGACACGGTCACCCCGCACGCCCCAGCGAAATGCGCAGCAGAGTTGACACCAGCCGCAAAACTCGCTCCGAGACGGGAGCAGGGCCTATGCGTGAGAGGGCCAGCCCAAGCTGGATGTCAGAACGCGATCGAGCGCCGCCCGGCCTGCGGGTCCCCATGTCGGCTTGCCGCCAGGAAGGCCTCGCTCCCCATTGTGGCCCATGAGGATAAGGAAAAGGCTCTTCAGAGCAGCCAACCCTCGGGCTCGCCGGAGCGTCGCCTCGTCCGCATGCGCATACACCTCGAAGAACCGTAAGCCCGCGCCTGCGGGAAGAAGTAGCCACGCGGACGCGAGGTCCCACGCCGGATCACCGGCGAACATGTCACCGAAATCAATCACGCCCGAGGGCGTCCCGTCCGAGACGACGACATTCGCGGGATGGAGGTCACCGTGCAGCCACAGCGGCGGGCCCTCCCACTATGGGGCCGCAACGGCATCGTCCCAGACGGCCCGCACGGCCCGGACGTCGACGGCAATGCCGTCGGGGGCAATTGCTTGCAAGAAGTACTCGAAGCCGTCCATGCACTTCTTGGGGTGAGCACCGCGGTCCGAACTGGTCGGCGCCTCGGCGGGTGCCTCCACATGGAGCGCTCTGAGGAAATCCGCCAGAGTGTCGGTCGCGTGGTCGTCGCGGCTGATCAAGGTGTAGTCGAGAGGCTCGCCAGGAACCCACGTCATAATGCTCCAGGTCCTCGGGAAGCGCGCGGACGGTTCACCGATCCGCACAGGAGTTGGAACCGGGAGCGGAAGGCGTGGGGCCAGGACAGGCAGCCACCGGCATTCCTTGCGCTGGAGATCCGGGGCACGTTCTGTGCGCGGCATGCGAACGACCAACTCCTCCCCGAGACGCCACATTTGGTTGTCCCAGCCGCCCGGTACTTCACGGATGGCCAGGCCCTGCAAGGTCCGGATGCTGGTCCTTGAGTAGATCGTGTACCAGCTCTGCGATGATCTCAATCTCGGAGTCGGTCATGCGAAGCCACAGTACGTGAGACAAGTGGGATGGTCGTTCCACCGTGCGCCCTGCACCGCGTTCGTCCGCGCGCCGCCCACCATGTGGAGCAACACGTCGGGCCCCTCCGTCTGCTGGAGCGCATGCCCGTCTGCTGCTCGGCGAGGACGGCGTCTGAGCGCGGCAGCGTCCGGGCGGGCGTGCAGTGACTCACGACGGGAGCAACCGCCGGGCACCCGGGAGATTACTGTGAGCGGTCAAGCTGGCCACGGGCGTGGACTGGTGCCCGTGCAGTACCACCGGTTCGAGATCAGCGACGAGGCTGGTCCCGCTGGCCCTGATCTGCCCCGCGCCCACAACGGACTGGTGGAGGCGCAGGACGGCATCGTCACAGTCCTCACCGGCATTCACACCGGAGACGTCGACGTCACCTTGCACACCGGCACCCCCGAGCCCGGACGCCTGGTGGGAGAAGATCGTCGAGGTGTCCCTGCACTCGGTTTCCGGGGAGCTGATGGTGCGCGGCCTGATGGACGACCTGGACGAGGAGCTACCGGTGCTGTCCTTCGACGGCCCCGGTGCTTACCGGCTCCGCATCCATGCCCGCGGCCGGGAATCGCCGTCGACCTCACCCCCGCCGATGTTACCGAGTGGTACCTCTTCCAGGCATGGCCGTCAACCGCCCGGGACGCGAAGGTGCTGCGGCAGACGGACCGCTACGGAGCCTGCGTCCGAACAGACTGACCCCCGGCCGGCCCCGGCCGATCAGACCGGCCGGAGCCTGCTCGGTCCGTCACGACGGCCGGGAGCCGGGCTGCGCTGTGGAAGGGCATTGCGAAGCGCGGCATGCGTCGGTGACGTGACCGGCGGCCGGGGGAACCGAAGCGGACAGGGCACCCAAGCGGCGGGCAGGCCCCCGGAGTTCGGCTGCGGTGGTGAGCCGGGGGTAGGGGCGGCACACGCCGGGCCGCCCTCAGGCTCCCAGTGGGTCTACCCGAAGCGGTCAGTGAGATAGGCAAGGGCCCGGTCGCGGTCGGCGTCATCCAAAGACGCAAGGAGAGCGGCGCACTGCTCCAGGACCGCCTTACTCCGGAGTGGCACCGCGCCCCCGTCCCGGGCAGCGCCCCTGTCCTGAGCGGCGTCCAACTCCCTCGCCACAGCCCTTAGGCGTTCTCGCAGCGCGGTACGGTTGGTTCCACGCGTCTTGTTGGCGTGGCAGTTGGGACACAGAGCGATCATGGCACTCGGGTGATCGCGACCTCCCAGGGCATGGTCGTCGATGTGATCGACCTCCAGCAGGTAGCCGCCCGCCGTCGCCCTGTAGGGAAGCGCACGCAGAAGGCACACGCACCCGGCGAAGGCCAGCGGTGGCGGCATGCTCCTGGTGGCGTCCGTCCGCCTCCCGCTCCTACACCCGGCGTCGCAGTTCGCGGTATCGCTCCTGCCGCGGCACCGTCCGTGCGCGGACCCTGCGGCGAGCGAACGGCTGCGGGCTCAGGGGGACCTCGGCGCGCGCCGCACCTGATTGGGGGGCCGTAGAGCGGGCCGATTCCACCCCGAACAGCCGCAACCGCTCCCACGCTCGATTCTGCCCGGTGACCGGCAAGCGGTAGACGTGACGTTGACGTTCTCCGGTCGTCAAGGCCGCGAGGGTCAGTCCTGCTGCGATGGTCTTCCCCAGGCCGACGTGCGTTTGCACGGCCAGCTTATAGCCCACGCCGAACCGTCTGAGAACACCCGCTGGACGGTCGTCATCGGAGGCCGGACGCGGCGCTTGTCGTCCCCTCAGCCAGGTGGGCAGGTCCTGTCGCTCCACTCCGTCACTCCCCCGCACTTCTCCCCCTCCCTCTGTCAAGCCGACGGGTTCGCGGATTCTCGGGGTGGAATCGCGGGGAACCGGAGGGGGACGTGGCGCCCGCTGGCGGAGTAGCCGACGGGTTGGGGTGTGCCCGAGGCGCGCGCCAAAGGGGCAACGAGATGATCTTGAAGCCCTGAGGGCTCGGCCCCCGCATTTCAGAGGGACACGCGCGCTGTTCTGCCAGCGGCAGAACACCGGCCGGGCCGGGCTCGACGATCACTACAGTCCAGTCTCATGACGGCGATTACGACGCGTACGGTCGAGTACCCGGCGGACGGTTTGACGATGATCGGGCACCTCGCACTCCCGGTCGGTATCGACCGCCGGCCCGCGGTGCTGCTCGGGCCAGAGGGCATGGGGCTCAGCGACGTCGAGCGCCGCCGGGCCGATGCTCTCGCCGAGCTGGGATACGTGGCGCTGGCCTTCGACCTTCACGGCGGGCGCTATTTGGGCGACCCCGAGGAGATGTTGGCCCGTTGCCTGCCACTGCTCGCTGATCCCGACCGGATGCGGGGCATCGGCCATGCGGCGCTCGACGTGTTGCGCACCGAACCGCGGACCGACCCCGACCGGATCGCCGCCGTCGGCTACGGCACCGGGGGCGCCATCGGGCTGGAACTCGGGCGCGACGGCGTCAACCTGCGCGCGATCGGGACAGTCAACGCACTGACCACGGGCCGACCGGGCGAGGCAGCGCGCATTCGCTGCCCGGTGTGGGCCGGGGTCGGGTCGGAAGACCCGATCATGCCGCCCGCGCAACGGAACGCGTTCACCGCCGAGATGCAGGCCGCGGGCGTCGACTGGCGCCTCGCGGTCTACGGCGGCGCCTTGCACGCCTTCCACCACCCGCCGGTCGACCACCCCACGGTCCCCGGCGTCGGCTACCACCCACAGCACGCGCAGCGAGCCTGGCGCGACGTCGTCGACCTGCTCGCCGAGTGCCTGCCCGTGACGGAGGATCTGCGGGCATGACCCAGGCAAACAGCCTGGCGCCAGGCCTGCGGGTGTTCACGAGTGCTGATGAGCTGCGCTGACAAGAGGCCCTGAAGATCGTCCCCCTGGTGTCGAAGATCGTTCCCCGCGTCGACTGCCAGAGCCTGCTGCCATGCTGGCGGACGGAAGATGACGGCAACGGGCGGCAAGGGCTGTGCGCGATGGACTTCGAGGGCCAGCTCTGGCGGTTGGAGGCCCACGCCCGACAGGTCCTCGCCGATTATCAGGAGCACTACAACTGCCACCGGCCACACCGATCACGAGACCAACGACCACCCGAAGCCCCGGGACAGCCAGCGGTGTTGCACGATCGCGTGCCCCGCAGGCCCCTGCGCACCCGCGTCCTCGGCAGGGTCATCAACGAGTACCGATACGCGGCTTGAGCTGCAGCGATGACTATTCGAGCCCCACAGGTCGAGTCGTCGCGGGGCTCCGGGCGGCCATGTTCTCTGAGCCATCCGATCGGCTCCTCCATGAAAGCCATACCTGGAGCCCCTGGGCCCACCGATCTTACGAATGACCAGCGGAAACCCACGCTTGAAAGGTAGGACTCCATGATCTTGGGAGCCCGTGCCTGTCACGTTCCCAGGCCACCGCTGAGCTGGCAGACCATCACGAACCAGACACTCTGCGACTACGCCGAAGTCCTGCCTCTGGGCCTTCTCCGTCATCACCGCCTCGCCCGGCGCTGGCACTCTGGGCGGCCGGGGCATTGTGGACGCTGACTCGGCAAAAGGTATGGCAGGGAATTCCGCATCCTAAAACGCAGGGAAGCCCCGGACCATACGGTCCGGGGCTTCCCTGGAATAATTGTTCGGCGGCGTCCTACTCTCCCACAGGGTCCCCCCTGCAGTACCATCGGCGCTGAAAGGCTTAGCTTCCGGGTTCGGAATGTAACCGGGCGTTTCCCTAATGCTATGACCACCGAAACACTATGAAGTTGAACTCCAGCCGGCAAGGCGAGTTCGTTACTTCAGAACAAACACAGTGGACGCGAGCAACTGAGGACAAGCCCTCGGCCTATTAGTACCAGTCAGCTCCACCCGTTGCCGGGCTTCCACATCTGGCCTATCAACCCAGTCGTCTACTGGGAGCCTTACCCTCTCAAGGAGGTGGGAATACTCATCTTGAAGCAGGCTTCCCGCTTAGATGCTTTCAGCGGTTATCCCTCCCGAACGTAGCCAACCAGCCATGCCCTTGGCAGGACAACTGGCACACCAGAGGTTCGTCCGTCCCGGTCCTCTCGTACTAGGGACAGCCCTTCTCAATATTCCTACGCGCACAGCGGATAGGGACCGAACTGTCTCACGACGTTCTAAACCCAGCTCGCGTACCGCTTTAATGGGCGAACAGCCCAACCCTTGGGACCGACTCCAGCCCCAGGATGCGACGAGCCGACATCGAGGTGCCAAACCATCCCGTCGATATGGACTCTTGGGGAAGATCAGCCTGTTATCCCCGGGGTACCTTTTATCCGTTGAGCGACGGCGCTTCCACAAGCCACCGCCGGATCACTAGTCCCGACTTTCGTCCCTGCTCGACCCGTCGGTCTCACAGTCAAGCTCCCTTGTGCACTTACACTCAACACCTGATTGCCAACCAGGCTGAGGGAACCTTTGGGCGCCTCCGTTACTCTTTAGGAGGCAACCGCCCCAGTTAAACTACCCATCAGACACTGTCCCTGATCCGGATCACGGACCGAGGTTAGACATCCAGCACGACCAGAGTGGTATTTCAACGGCGACTCCACAACCACTGGCGTGGCTGCTTCAAAGTCTCCCACCTATCCTACACAAGCCGAACCGAACACCAATATCAAACTGTAGTAAAGGTCCCGGGGTCTTTCCGTCCTGCTGCGCGAAACGAGCATCTTTACTCGTAGTGCAATTTCACCGGGCCTATGGTTGAGACAGTCGAGAAGTCGTTACGCCATTCGTGCAGGTCGGAACTTACCCGACAAGGAATTTCGCTACCTTAGGATGGTTATAGTTACCACCGCCGTTTACTGGCGCTTAAGTTCTCAGCTTCGCCCACCCGAAGGTGAGCTAACCGGTCCCCTTAACGTTCCAGCACCGGGCAGGCGTCAGTCCGTATACATCGCCTTACGGCTTCGCACGGACCTGTGTTTTTAGTAAACAGTCGCTTCTCGCTGGTCTCTGCGGCCACCCCCAGCTCAGGAAGCAAGTTCCTTCACCAGGCGTGGCCCCCCTTCTCCCGAAGTTACGGGGGCATTTTGCCGAGTTCCTTAACCATAGTTCACCCGAACGCCTCGGTATTCTCTACCTGACCACCTGAGTCGGTTTAGGGTACGGGCCGCCATGAAACTCGCTAGAGGCTTTTCTCGACAGCATAGGATCATCCACTTCACCACAATCGGCTCGGCATCAGGTCTCAGCCTTGTATGTGTGACGGATTTGCCTACCACACGGCCTACACCCTTACCCCGGGACAACCACCGCCCGGGCTGGACTACCTTCCTGCGTCACCCCATCGCTCACCTACTACCAGTCTGGGTCACCGGCTCCACCACTCCCACCTGCGTCAAAGACGAAGGCAGGCGGCTTCACGGGCTTAGCATCGCTGGGTTCAGCGCTGGCGCTTCAAAGCGGGTACCGGAATATCAACCGGTTGTCCATCGACTACGCCTGTCGGCCTCGCCTTAGGTCCCGACTTACCCTGGGCAGATCAGCTTGACCCAGGAACCCTTAGTCAATCGGCGCACACGTTTCTCACGTGTGTATCGCTACTCATGCCTGCATTCTCACTCGTGAACCGTCCACAACTCGCTTCCGCGGCTGCTTCACCCGGCACACGACGCTCCCCTACCCATCACAGCACCCGTTGGGGCTTTATGCTGCAATGACACGACTTCGGCGGTACGCTTGAGCCCCGCTACATTGTCGGCGCGGAATCACTTGACCAGTGAGCTATTACGCACTCTTTCAAGGGTGGCTGCTTCTAAGCCAACCTCCTGGTTGTCTCTGCGACTCCACATCCTTTCCCACTTAGCGTACGCTTAGGGGCCTTAGTCGATGCTCTGGGCTGTTTCCCTCTCGACCATGGAGCTTATCCCCCACAGTCTCACTGCCGTGCTCTCACTTACCGGCATTCGGAGTTTGGCTAAGGTCAGTAACCCGGTAGGGCCCATCGCCTATCCAGTGCTCTACCTCCGGCAAGAAACACACGACGCTGCACCTAAATGCATTTCGGGGAGAACCAGCTATCACGGAGTTTGATTGGCCTTTCACCCCTAACCACAGGTCATCCCCCAGGTTTTCAACCCTGGTGGGTTCGGTCCTCCACGAAGTCTTACCTCCGCTTCAACCTGCCCATGGCTAGATCACTCCGCTTCGGGTCTAGAGCGTGCAACTCGATCGCCCTGTTCGGACTCGCTTTCGCTACGGCTTCCCCACACGGGTTAACCTCGCTACACACCGCTAACTCGCAGGCTCATTCTTCAAAAGGCACGCAGTCACGAGACGTACAAGTACGTCCGACGCTCCCACGGCTTGTAGGCACACGGTTTCAGGTACTATTTCACTCCGCTCCCGCGGTACTTTTCACCATTCCCTCACGGTACTATCCGCTATCGGTCACCAGGGAATATTTAGGCTTAACGGGTGGTCCCGCCAGATTCACACGGGATTTCTCGGGCCCCGTGCTACTTGGGTGGTTCTCAAGCGAGCCGTACAGATTTCAGCTACGGGGGTCTTACCCTCTACGCCGGACCTTTCGCATGTCCTTCGCCTATCCATACGGTTTCTGACTCGCCGACCGGCCGGCAGACCGGTCAAGAGAACTCCCACAACCCCGCATGCGCAACCCCTGCCGGGTCTCACACGCATACGGTTTGGCCTCATCCGGTTTCGCTCGCCACTACTCCCGGAATCACGGTTGTTTTCTCTTCCTGCGGGTACTGAGATGTTTCACTTCCCCGCGTTCCCTCCACACTGCCTATGTGTTCAGCAGCGGGTGACAGCCCATGACGACTGCCGGGTTTCCCCATTCGGACACCCCCGGATCAAAGCTCGGTTGACAGCTCCCCGGGGCCTATCGTGGCCTCCCACGTCCTTCATCGGTTCCTGGTGCCAAGGCATCCACCGTGCGCCCTTAAAAACTTGGCCACAGATGCTCGCGTCCACTGTGTAGTTCTCAAGCAACGACCAGCCACCCATCACCCCGCCAGCTGACTGACGAGTTCACTGGGGCCGGCGTCTGAAGGACGAGCATCGCTCGCTCCCTCAGGACCCAACAGCGTGCCCGACACGTCCGGTCTCAGATGCTGCGTTCCACGCCGAAGCAGTACTAGCAGTCCTCATCCCGATCGTGCCGAATAATCAACGTTCCACCCATGAGCAACCGTGCGAGACATTTGCTCGCAGTCGGCTATGTGCTCCTTAGAAAGGAGGTGATCCAGCCGCACCTTCCGGTACGGCTACCTTGTTACGACTTCGTCCCAATCGCTGGTCCCACCTTCGACAGCTCCCTCCCACAAGGGGTTGGGCCACCGGCTTCGGGTGTTACCGACTTTCGTGACGTGACGGGCGGTGTGTACAAGGCCCGGGAACGTATTCACCGCAGCAATGCTGATCTGCGATTACTAGCAACTCCGACTTCATGGGGTCGAGTTGCAGACCCCAATCCGAACTGAGACCGGCTTTTTGAGATTCGCTCCGCCTCGCGGCATCGCAGCTCATTGTACCGGCCATTGTAGCACGTGTGCAGCCCAAGACATAAGGGGCATGATGACTTGACGTCGTCCCCACCTTCCTCCGAGTTGACCCCGGCAGTCTCCTGTGAGTCCCCATCACCCCGAAGGGCATGCTGGCAACACAGAACAAGGGTTGCGCTCGTTGCGGGACTTAACCCAACATCTCACGACACGAGCTGACGACAGCCATGCACCACCTGTATACCGACCACAAGGGGGCGACCATCTCTGGCCGTTTCCGGTATATGTCAAGCCTTGGTAAGGTTCTTCGCGTTGCGTCGAATTAAGCCACATGCTCCGCTGCTTGTGCGGGCCCCCGTCAATTCCTTTGAGTTTTAGCCTTGCGGCCGTACTCCCCAGGCGGGGAACTTAATGCGTTAGCTGCGGCACCGACGACGTGGAATGTCACCAACACCTAGTTCCCAACGTTTACGGCGTGGACTACCAGGGTATCTAATCCTGTTCGCTCCCCACGCTTTCGCTCCTCAGCGTCAGTAATGGCCCAGAGATCCGCCTTCGCCACCGGTGTTCCTCCTGATATCTGCGCATTTCACCGCTACACCAGGAATTCCGATCTCCCCTACCACACTCTAGCCTGCCCGTATCGAATGCAGACCCGGGGTTAAGCCCCGGGCTTTCACATCCGACGTGACAGGCCGCCTACGAGCTCTTTACGCCCAATAATTCCGGACAACGCTTGCGCCCTACGTATTACCGCGGCTGCTGGCACGTAGTTAGCCGGCGCTTCTTCTGCAGGTACCGTCACTTTCGCTTCTTCCCTGCTGAAAGAGGTTTACAACCCGAAGGCCGTCATCCCTCACGCGGCGTCGCTGCATCAGGCTTTCGCCCATTGTGCAATATTCCCCACTGCTGCCTCCCGTAGGAGTCTGGGCCGTGTCTCAGTCCCAGTGTGGCCGGTCGCCCTCTCAGGCCGGCTACCCGTCGTCGCCTTGGTAGGCCATTACCCCACCAACAAGCTGATAGGCCGCGGGCTCATCCTTCACCGCCGGAGCTTTCAACCCTCTCCCATGCGAGAGAAAGTGATATCCGGTATTAGACCCCGTTTCCAGGGCTTGTCCCAGAGTGAAGGGCAGATTGCCCACGTGTTACTCACCCGTTCGCCACTAATCCACCCCGAAGGGCTTCATCGTTCGACTTGCATGTGTTAAGCACGCCGCCAGCGTTCGTCCTGAGCCAGGATCAAACTCTCCGTGAATGTTTTCCCGTAATCGGGAGTGACACTCGCGTTGAGCGGAACAGTCGGAGGAATGATCCGACCGTTCACAGCGTCCTCGCTGTGTTTTCGCCTACCCACCACAAGGGCAAGTAGGACTTTTCAAAGGAACCTCATCTCCGTGATGGAGACGGGGTATCAACTAATCTGGCGTTGATTTTTGGCACGCTGTTGAGTTCTCAAGGAACGGACGCCTCCTTCGTACTCACCCTCTCGGGCTTTCCTCCGGGCGATTCCCTTCGATGTTTCCAGCCTAGCAGATCCGATTTCCGTTTCCGCCACCCGCTGGAGCGGGTTTCCGGTCTGTTCTTCGCTTTCGCGTTTCCCTTTCCGGCGGTTCTGACTCTATCAGATCCTTTCGGCGTCTGATTCCCCGTCAGAGGGGTTTGTCCTCCCGGCTTTTCGGCCATTCCGACACCCAAACTCTAGCGGATTTTCCCGGTCAACTCATAATCGAGCGTTCGAAGCGAATTCAGGCATGCCGAAATCGTCCCGGATGGGAGACCGTGCAGAGGTGGGTTGCCGCAAATCTGCGGCGGATCGGCTGCCTCAGAACCGTTCCGGCCCCGTGGCAACTCGGAGGACACTACGCGTCCGGCGAGCTCGGGTCAACTTCGCGCAATCCATTCCGCCACCGTCGCCGTACTGCATGTCGAGGCGCTCGTCCAACGTGCTTGCGGTGGCTTCCAGATGGGACTTTGCGGCGCCGATGGTGCCCTGCCGGTAGATCGCCGCGGTGAGCGGGGAGCGGCGAGCCGATGTAGGACGGGGCGGCGGTGGCGAAGCCCTCTGGCGGCAACGTCGAGTACTGCAAGTGGAGTTGCGCGATCTTCACCCGGTCACCCTGGATCGGTGCCCGTGCCGCTGCGGCGCGTTCCTCATGACATTCCCGGAGCTCGCGTTCGTAGCGATCCGTGATCTCCTGCCTCATGCCCGTTGATGCGGGCGGTCGATTCGTTCATAGAGGGTGATGCTGCGGCCGCGTTGAATCGTGGTGGAGCGTTTGGCGAAGTGTTCGTGCAGGACGCGTTGTTTGGCGCGGTCGCGGGCGTTCCGGGCGGGGCAGGTCTCTGCGTCGCTGATGAGGATGATGTGCCGTTCGCGCAGCATTGCGCGTGCCGGGCGGGCGGGCACGGCCTGGTCGGGATGCGGGAACGCGTCGCCATGCTCAACGGCGAGCTGACCGCCCTGGTGGACGCAGCGCGTGCCCCGCCCCGGCCACCCGTGCGTCTTCTCCCACTCGCCGCTGGAGGTCATCGAGGAATGCCTCGCCCATGTCGGCCGCGTGCTGACCGACACCGGGTGCCGGGCACCTCAGTGGCGGCCGTGGTGTGCACGCCTCGCGCTGCTCGCCCACGCCACCACGCTCGCCCTCGCCCGGCCCCACCGCACCATCGCGCGCCAGGGAGCATCGGCCGTACATCCGCCGTCATACGGCATTCTCCGAGGCCAGCGCGGCAAGTCCCTGACTGAGATCGGCGATCAGGTCTGCTTCGTGCTCAAGGCCGACGGCGAAGCGGATCAGGCCGCCGGGGACGTTGGCCTCGGCGAGTTCTTCCTCGGTCAGTTCGTTCGACCACATCGCGGCGGGCCGCACCAGCGTCGAGCGGGTGCCGCCCAGGCTGGGGGAACGCACCGGAAGGCGCAGCGCCGAGATGAGCTGCTCGGCCGCCGCCTGTCCCCCACGAAGTTCGAAGCTCAGCAGTCCGCCGAAGCCCCGCATCTGCCGCTTCACGAGGTCATGCTGGGGGTGGCCGGGGAGCCCGGGGTAGTTCACCACTCGTACCGCAGGATGACCGGCCAGATACTCGGCCACGGCCTGCGCGCACTGGTTCTGCCGCTCCGCCCGCAACGACAGTGTCCGAAGCCCGCGCAGTGCGAGCCAGGCGTCGAACGGGCTGATGACCGAGCCCACCATGGTGTGTGCTCTCCAGAGCCGTTCAATCAGCTCACTGCTGCCGAGGACCATTCCGGCTTGCACGTCCGCATGCCCGGAAATGGCTTTGGTGACGCTGTGCATGACGAGGTCCACGCCCTCCTCCAGCGGCCTTTGATTGAAGGGGGTCGCAACGGTGTTGTCGGCGAAGGTGAGGATGCCCCGGGCACGGGCCAGCGCGGTGACCGCTTTCACATCGGTCAGTTGGAGCAGCGGATTGCTGGGCGTCTCCAGCATGATCAGCTTGGTGTCCGGCGTGAGGGCCCGGGCGAAGGCGTCGGTGTCGGTCTGGTCCACGAAGGTCACCCCCACACCGAAGCGTGGCGCGACGTCCCGCAGCAGACTCAGCGTGCCGCCGTACATGCTGTGCTGGGCGACGACATGGTCGCCCTGGGAGAGCAGGGCGACCACGATCGTCGTGACCGCCCCCATACCGGATGCCGTGGCCAGTGCCGCCTCGGCGCCCTCGGCGGCCGCGACAACACGCTCCAGCCGGGCCTGCGTCGGGTTGCCGTAGCGCCGGTAGTAGTGCCGGGGCTGGGACTGCTCGTTGAGTGCGTCGAAGTCCTCTGCCGTGGGGGCCGAATAGTTCACCACCTGATGGATGGGGGGCGCGACGCTCAGTTCTTCCGGATCGGCCAGGCAGGTCAAGAACCTGCCCGGCCGCAAGACCGATGTGTCGGACGCGGCCTGGCTGGCCCAGCTCGGCGCCCACGGCCTGGTGAGGGCCTCGTTCGTCCCTGAGCAGCCGGTGCGGGAGCTGCGCGATCTCACGCGGACGCGCACCCAGGTGACCCGGGAGCGCGGGCAGATCGTCCAGCGGCTGGAGAAGCTGCTGGAGGACACCGGGATCAAGCTCGCCGCGGTCGCCTCCGACATCATGGGTGTCTCCGGCCGGGCCATGCTGGAGGCACTCATCGACGGGGAACGCGACCCGCAGGTTCTCGCGGAGATGGCCAAGCGCCGCCTGCGCAATAGGATTCCCGAGCTCACCGAGGCCCTGACCGGCCGCTTCCGTGAGCATCACGCCTTCCTGGCCCGCCTGTATCTGGATCAGTACGACCAGCTCAGCGGCATCATCCGGCAGCTGGACGGTCGGATCGAGGAGGCGATGGCACCCTTTCGGCCTGTCCTGGACCTGCTCGACACCATCCCGGGGATCAACCAGGCTGTCGCCGAGGTGATCGTCGCGGAGACCGGCGGTGACATGAGCCGGTTCGCCTCGGCCAAGCATCTCGCGTCCTGGGCCGGGGTCTGCCCCGGACACCACGAGTCCGCCGGCCGCAGCAAGAACACCAAGGTCCGCCCAGGCAATCCCTACCTCAAAGGTGCCCTGGGGCTGGCCGCGTTCGGCGCGGTGAGAACCAAGAACACCTACCTCGCTGCCCGTTACAAGCGGCTGACCGCACGCCGCGGACCACTCAGAGCCCTCGTCGCCGTCGAGCACTCGATCATCACCGCGATCTGGCACATGCTCACCGACAACGTCGCCTACCAGGAGCTCGGCGGAGACTACTTCACCCGCCGCGACCCCGAACGCGCCACCCGCCGGGCGATCACCCAGCTCAACCAGCTCGGCTACACCGTCACCCTCAACCCGAGGGAGACCGCAGCCTGACCGGCAGCCCCGAATGCCCCGGCGGTCATCCGCGACCACCGGGCACCCAGCCCTGCTCACACACACCCTGACCTGCTGCTATTTACGCGTCAGGTGTGGTTTGCAACCCCTCGGGCGGTGTCAGTGCCCTGTGACAGGCTGACCAGATGACTACGGAATCACAGCCCACCCCGGGGCAACTCACCATCGGCGAGCTGCTGGAGGGAATCGAGCTGCCGGCCATGGACGAGCACCTGCGCCATGTCCGTGAAACTCTCGCCGAGGTGGCCCGGCATCAAATCGACCTCACGCCCCTCACCTCCGGCCTGGAGCGAGCACTAACGCAGGCCGTGGAACCCGTGCGCCTCGCGTTGGCGGACCTGCCGCCGCTGCGCCTCGACCTGTCCTGGTTGGACGACCTGCTGCGCGACCACGCCCCCTGGCAGCAGATCCCCGACCGCATGCTGGAATCCCTCGCCGGCGTCCTGGACGACGCCCGCATCGCCGTCGAGGACGGCCAGGAGCGGGACGTGCCCGAGGAGATGCTCGCCGAGCTGGAGGAGCAGGCTGACCGGTTCGCCGCGACTGCGCCCGGCCCCGTACCCCCGACCGTGCAGAAGTACATGTTCGCCTTTTACATCGCCGCCCTGATGTGGTCGGCGCTGATGTATGTGTCCGTCACCTCCGACACTGCGAACGCCGTCCTGGACGAGACAATCCAGCACGGCGAGATCGCCGTGGCCGTCTTCGTCGCGGCCTGCGTGGCCTGGGACCGCCGGGGCGGCGGCCGCCAGGACCGCGAGGACTGAACCGGGGAGCGGGCAGGGCCCGCCGTGGGCCTACGGGGCCTGGTCGCCGAGCAGGGCGGACAGAGGAGCGCGCTCACGGGTGTGAGTAGTTGAGGTACAGGAAATCCCGGTGAGAACGATCTTGCTGGGGTCCGCCTACCTCGTACGGGCTTCGAGCTGCCGGTGGACGGTGCCGACGCGCAGTTCGCGCAGGTCGGGGATGTAGTTGTAGAGGGTGCCTGGGGAGACGCCGAGGAGCTTGGCGATCGAGGTGATGGAGCGGCCAGGGTCGGGCAGCAGGTCGCGGGCGGCCTTGATGACTTCCTCGGTGGCGACGGTGGGGCGCCCGCCGACCCGGCCGCGGGCGCGGGCGGCGGCCAGGCCCTCGTTGGTGCCGATGACGATGAGTTCGCGGATGAACTCCGCGATTATCTCAAGCCTTCCGGCGCCTGTCCTCGATGTTCAGCAAGGCTGCCGGAAGCCGTGTGATCTGTGGTTGTGACGTGGTTATCTCCCGCTTCATCCATGACGTTGATGAAGGGGAGGCGCCATGCTCGTACAGCGTGTCGTGTTGCCGACGGTGCGGGTGGACTCGTGGACGGTGCTGGGGGACGACGACGTTCCCGTGGAGCCGATCGAGCGCTACCTGGCCTATCTGACGGACGTCGACAGATCGCCCAACACCGTCAGGGCGTACGCCTACGACCTCAAGGACTACTGGACGTTCCTGGCCCACCGGGGACTGGACTGGCGTGAGGTCCGCCTGGAGGACCTGGGTGAGTACGTCGTCTGGCTGCAGCTGCCGCCGTCGGGCCGCAAGGGGCAGATCGCGGTGCTGCCCTCGGTGGAGCCGCACGTCAGCGCGTCCACGGTCAACCGCAAGCTGTCGGCACTGTCCGCGTTCTACGCCCACCAGTTGCGACACGGTGTCGATGTCGGTGATCTGCTGACGACCCTGCAGCCGCCCGGACGCCGGGGCGGCTGGAAGCCGTTCCTGCACCACATCAGCCCCGGCCGGCCCCAGCCTCGGCGAACGATCTCGCTGAAGGTCCCGAAGAAGCTGCCGCGCGTGCTTACGACGGCGGAGATGCAGGCCATCCTGGACGCCTGCGATCACCTGCGTGACCGCTTCCTGTTCGCTCTGCTCCATGAGACCGGGATGCGGATCGGCGAGGCCCTCGGCCTGCGGCATGCCGACATCGCCGCAGCCGAGCGGGAAGTCACGGTCGTTCCCCGGAACAACGCCAACCGGGCCAGGTCGAAGTCGCGCGAGCAGAGATCCATCCCGGTCAGCGCCGAGCTGCTGCGGCTGTGGAGCGACTACCTGCACGCCGAGTACGGAGATCTCGACAGCGACTACGTGTTCGTGAACCTCTTCGCTGAGCCGCGCGGACAGGCCCTGTCCTATCCGGCCGTCTACGACCTGGTGCTCCGGCTGCGGCGCCGCACCGGCATCGCCTTCGACCCGCACTGGTGCCGGCACACCGCGGCCACCCGGGCACTGCGTGACGGGGTCCCGATCGAGGTCGTCTCGAAGCTGCTCGGACATTCCTCGGTCACCACGACGTCGGCGGTTTACGGGCATCTGACCGTCGAGGACGCCCGCCGCGTCCTGGAGAAGGCCGGCTGGTTCCGGGGCACGGAGGTGCAGTTGTGAACGCCGTCCCAAATCCGCACGAGGACCGTCCTCCCCGGCCTGCGGGCCTGCTGGAGAAGCTCATGTCCGCGATTCGCCCTGAGTTCCGGCAAAACGACCTGGTCTTCGACCCCCGCCACCCAGTCTTCGGCGGTCCTGCCTGCGCCGTCGAGGGGTGCGACCGACCGGCCCGCAGCAACCGCATGTGCTGGGGGCACTCGGTGCGCTGGACCCGCGAAGGCAGGCCCGAGCTGGAGACGTTCCTTGTGACCACGCCCGCACGCTGGGTCGGACACCGGCTGCTGGACGCTTGTGCGGTCGACGGCTGCCGCTACGGACTCCACAGCCACGGCATGTGTCAACGCCACTGGCGGCAGTGGAAGCGGTGTGGGAGCCCGCCGATGACGGCATGGCAGACCTCCACGGCTCCGCTGCCCGTTCCGTCACCGCTGCCCGAGGTCTGCCGGATCAGCTACTGCGACCTGTGGGTGAGGGGAACCTCGGTGTTCTGCACGGGACACGACGGCCGCTGGAAGGCGCTCGGACGCCCCGACATCGAGGACTTCACCGCCTCCTACGAGGAGAGCGGACCCGGCGGGTCCGAGCACATCGACCTGCGCAGACTGCCCATGCAGCTACGCCTGGAGATGCAGTACGCGCTGCAGTGCCGCCATGACGAAGCCACCAAGAAGATCAGGCCCGCATGGGCCCAGCGCCTCGTCAACGCCCTCGCCGACGCCCAGGTCCGGTCTCTTCTCGACGAGCCGGAAGAGTTCTGGAAGACCTTCCGCGGTCCGACCGGCAACTGGGCCACGGGCTGGGGCACTTTCCTTCTTGGCGCCCGCCGACGCATCGAGGAACTGGTATACGGTCGCGGCTGGGAGGCGGAATACCCCCGCCCCGTCTGGCGGCTGCGCAATCTCGGCATCGTCCACTCGCACACATCGACGATCACCTTCGAGGAGATCACCCAGCCCTGGCTGCGGGATCTGGCCAAGCGCTGGGCACGCTGGCGGCTGTCCGGCGGCATCAGCGCCAGCACCGTACGCGCGGGAGTGCGCATGGTCGCCCGGTTCTCCGCGTTCCTCCCGGCAGAGGTGACCGGACTCGCCCAAGTCGACCGCGCCCTGCTCGAACGCTACCTGGCAGATCTCCATGCTGCGATGGGCGGCCGCAGCACACACAACGCGCACATCAGCAACCTGAACACCTTCCTGCGCACGATCCGCGTGCACCGCTGGGACGAGGCACTGCCGGGCAATGCGGCCTTCGTCCCCGAGGACTACCCCACGCCGCCGCCCCTGCTGCCCCGATCCGTGGCCGAGCATGTCATGGCCCAGCTGGAAGACCCCGCCAACCTCGCCCGCTGGCAGGACCCCGCACGACGGCTGATCACGCTCGTCCTCATGCGTTGTGGGTTGCGCATCACCGACGCCATCAACCTGCCGCTCGACCCCGTCGTCCATGATGCCGAAGGCGCCCCCTACCTGCGCTACTTCAACCACAAGATGAAGCGCGAGGCACTGGTCCCCATCGACGAAGAACTCGAACAACAGCTCCGTGACCACCAGCGCCGAATCCTGGAAGAGCGGCCCGAGGGGGTGTCGGTCCTCTTCCCCCGCGCCGACGCGAACCTCCGCGGTGACAGACCGATCAGCACCTCCGGCTACCGGATCTCGCTGGCCGAATGGCTCCAACGCTGCGCAACCCGCGACGAGTTGGGTCGACCAGCACACATCACCCCGCATCAGTTCCGGCATACCCTGGGCACCAGGCTGATCAACAAGGACGTACCGCAGGAGGTCGTCCGTCAGATCCTTGATCACACCTCGGCCCAGATGACCGCCCACTACGCGCGGCTGTCGGACAACACCGTCCGTCGGCACTGGGAGAAGGCTCGCAAGGTCAACGCCCAAGGCGAGACCGTTGCCCTGGACCCAGCCGGCCCTCTCGCGGAGGCGGCCTGGGCCAAACAGAGACTCTCCCGGGCTACGCAGGCCCTGCCCAACGGCTACTGCGGACTACCGATGGTGCAGTCCTGCCCGCACGCCAACTCGTGTCTGACCTGCCCGATGTTCATCACGACCGCCGAGTTCCTGCCCCAGCACCGTGAACAGCGCCAGCAGACCCTGCAGATCATCTCCGCTGCCGAAGCCCGTGGGCAGAAGCGGCTCGTGGAGATGAACAGGCAGGTCGCCGACAACCTGGAGAAGATCATCACAACGCTTGAAGACGACGGGCAGCCAGGCACCGGTGAGGCGGACGCTGATGCCTCCTGAGACCAGCGCTGCACCGCTCGTCACCGCCGCCCGCAAGCGGCACGAACTGACGCGGTCCAAGGCCATCCAGGCACTGCGCGAACTCGACCGCACCGGAGCCCCGGTGTCCTTCGAGGGTGTCGCCCGTCGCGCGGGCGTCTCACGTTCGTGGCTGTACTCCCAGCCCGACATCCGCGCCGAGATCGAACGGCTCCGTGACGCCATCGGACGTTCTCCCTCACCACCGATTCCCGCCGCCCAGCGCTCCTCCGACGCCTCGCTTCACGCTCGCCTGGAGGCCGCCCTGGAACGGAACCGGCAACTCACCGAGGATAACCAGCGCCTGCGTCGGCAACTTGCTCACGCGCTCGGCGAGCAGCGAGCCTCAACTACGCGCTCGTGAGACGTTGCGCTTCATCTGGCGGGTTTGCAGTCGATCTGGAGGACTGTGCGGGAGCAGTCGAGAACCGCCGTGCCGGGGCTCGGTGGCGGCCCCGGCACGGCGGGCTTTGACTAGATGCCGAACGGTGCGGCGTAGTGGACGGTGCCGCTGGGCAGCGGGTGGTCGGCGTCGAGGGTGAGGGCCATCATGGCCTCATCCGGGACGTCGATGCTGAGTCCGATGCCGTACTTGGAAGCGCGAGTGAAGCCGAACCGCGGGTAGTACGTCGGGTGTCCGAGGACGGTGACGAAGTGCTCGCCCAGCTCCTTGGCGGCCTGCAACGAGGCGCGGATTACCGCAGAGCCAGCGCCGGTCTTCTGGTACTTGGGCCAGACGGCGACGGGGCCCAGGCACAGGGCCGGGGTGTCGTCGATGTGGCAGCGGGTCAGCAACGCGTGGCCGATGAGCTTGCCGTCGTGGTCGGTGGCGACGATGGACAGTCCTTCGATCCACGAGGGGTCGGCGCGCAGGGCGTCGACGAGGTCGGCCTCCAACGGAGTGTCAAACGCGGCAAGGCTGATGTCGCGAATGGTGGGGATGTCCGCGCTGGTCTCAGCACGCGTGATCCAGTTAATGCTCACGATGGATGGAGATCCGTTTCATGGTTGGTTCGTATCGGTATTGCCCCGCGAGCTCACGCTCCCAGCGAGGCGAATCCAGATGAGGTCAGGCCGCAACCCGGGACGTGAGGGTGGTCCAGGCAGAGCACATGGCAGTGGCCTTGAGCGCGGTCATCAACCTCACCTCCCAACTTCCTCGATCTGGATCAGACACGAACGTCAGACACCGTATCACCCCGTCAAATTCGACCGCTCACGCACCAGCGCATCAGGTCGACTTCAAACCCACCAGATGAAGGCAATGCTCAGCTGGGGCCCCGAACCCAGCTCACCGCATCGCGCTTCAGTAACGATCGACCCGTGCTGAGCGGCGCTCGAAAGGGTCACGCGGCCAGGTCGAAGACACCGTCCTTGACCTGGCCGCCCAGGTCACAGCCCTGCTTGATCGGCGAGCTTGAGATAACCGCCAGGGCGGCGAAGACGTGGAAGACGAGCCGGCCGCCGGGGGTGGTGGTGTCCAGGTTCTCGTGCAGCGAGGTGAAGCCGATCCCTCGGTCGCGTAGCTCGGCGACCATGTTGATGAGGTCCTGGAGGCTGCGACCGTAGCGGTCGAGCGAGGGGACCACGAGGGTGTCGCCGGCGTCGAGGAAGGCGTGGCACGCCTTCAGCTCGGGGCGGAGGGCGTTCTTGCCGGACTTCTTGTCCGCGAAGATCTTCCGGCATCCGGCGGCGACGAGGGCGTCGACCTGCCGTTCGAGCTTCTGCCCGCCGGTGGAGACCCGGGCGTATCCGATCTTGATTTCGGTGCGGACGAGTGGTTCGGCAACGAGGAGGTCCGGTCCGTCGGCCGGTTCGAGGGCGGTCATGGCCCCGGATCATGTCAGGAAACGGTGGTCTGAGGTTGTTGAACCCCCCAGGTTTTTGAAGGGGTTTCTGAAGGCCCTGCGGGGTCCGGGGAGCCCTTCTGGGCGATCTTCAGAAAACGATCGTTTATTGACGCCTGCCCTCACATGCGATGGCCCCGACGTGCGGGCTGTGTCGGTGGTGAGGGCTAAGGTGCGCTGTCGTGGACGCTGATGATCTTGACTACCGGGCCCGAACGCTGACGGGCTGCATTCCTCCGCCGCTGGTGGCGCGGCTTCTCGAACTCGGTCATGAGCGGGAAGTGGAGTTCCAGGCCGGCCGCGGGGAGTGGTTCTGCGCGCTGGAGTGGGCCCGGCTGCTCGGGCATCGGGGCCAGCGCGAGCAGGCGTTGGAGGTGCTCGCTCCGTACGTCGCCACGAACTGGTGGCCGGCGGCCCAAGCCCGGGCGGAGCTGCTGGAGGGCTGGGGCCGGGCGGAGGAGGCGATCGCGCTGTCCCGCCCGTACGCGGAGGCCGGTGACCGGCTGGCGCTGGTCTTCTTCGCGCGCCTGCTGGCCCGCCATGGCCGCAGCGGCGAGGCGTTCATGCTGCTGCGCGCCGGGATCCAGGACTGGTTCCTCGCCGAGTGCTTGGTTGACGTCGCCGAAACGGCGGGCATGGACGAGGAAGCGGCGGCCCTGTTGGAGGCCCGGGTGGAAGCGGCGGTCCCTGCCTGTGACGACCCGGACTGCGACAACCTCCGGATGGAACCGTTCAACGCAGTCGGCCTGCTCGCCACGATCAGGGAACGCCAGGGCCGGATCGAGGAGGCGATCGCCTTGCTGCACACCCGCGAGGTCACCTCCGTCAACGGCCGTGACCAGCTGGCCGACCTGCTGGCCAGACACGACCGAATCACGGAACTGCGTGCGTACGCAGCGTCCGAGTACCACGGGCACGCCGTGCAGCGCCTTGCCGAAGTGCTGGAGGAACGCGGCGACGTGGAAGGCGCGATCGCCGCCTACCGCACGTTCGGTGCTACGCCGTCCGGCATGTGGCATGTGGCTGTACCGCTGTCCGAGCTCCTGGTCCGGCACCGACGGAGCGACGAGGCGATCGAGGTGCTGCGCGCGCTCACCGAACACGACGCGGAGGACTGGCTCGTCCACACTCTTTGCACCCTGTACGCCGACCACGGCCGGTCCCGAGAGGGCCTGGCCCACCTCGATGCCATCAAGGCACGAAGAGACGGCAAGGAGTACTGGGACCTCTTCCAAATGCGGCTTCCGCTCATGGCCGACTGCGGCCTGCTCGACGAAGCGATCGAGCAGACGCGGGCGCACCCCGAGGGCGACACCTGGTACGCGGCCTGGGCCTTGTCCGACATGCTTGACAAAGCCGGCCGCACCGAAGAAGCCGACGCAGTCCTCGCACAGCACCCGGCAGTCAACAGCTCTCTTCGTGCCGAGCGCCTTATCGACCTCGGCCGCATCCAAGACGCTGTACGACTCCTCCAGCAGCCGATAAGCAAACCGACCACACCCGCATGGGACGGCACCTACTCCACCGAACCACCGTTCTGACAGCTCGGGCTGGTATGCGCCACGTCTCCACCGTACGTCGCGGGCCGGTTCAGTCGTTGCCCTCGTCGTCTTCGACGGCGTCCGGGTCCCGGAGAGGGCGCAGGCCCTGGCCGGGGCCGCTGGCCTTGATGTTGAACAGGTAGCGGCCCAGGATCTCCTTATCTGGACACCTTCGAGTGACGCCTGAACCGGCGCCGTGGCCGCGGAGGTACAGGTCTCGTTGGGCCATCCGAGTGCAGGCTTGGGGAGGCCGGTGTGCGGGTGGTCAAGGAACGCGATGGCGGTGTCGTACGCCGGGTGCGGTTGGTCGACGGTGGTGAACCGGTCACGGCGGCCTGTCGGTTCCTGGATCACCTGGTCGAATGGGGTTTCTCGCCGCACACGATCTGCGCCTACGCGTACGACCTGCGGCGCCTGTTCACCTTCCTCGCTGCTGAGGGCATGGACTGGCGCGAGTTCCGGGGCCCGGATGCCTTGCGGCTGCTGGCGTTCCTACGGCGGGCGCCCTCGCGCCGACCGGCCCAGCGGCTCGGCCTGACGGTCGTGGTCGGCCCGGAGACGCCGGGCAGCCTGCTCGCACCGGCGACGGTGAACCGGATCCTGGCGGCCGTTTCCAGCTTCTACGACTGGGCGGTGGTTGCCGAGGAGTACGACGGCGACTCCCCGATGCAGAAGCGCCTTGACCCCGCACTTGCCCGGGTGCCGGACCGGCATCAGCCGTTCATGGGCCGCGCGAGCCGTCAGCAGCCGATGCGCCGCACGGTGACGGTCAAGCAACCGCAGCGCCTGCCGCGCCCCGTGGACGAGGCGGTGCTGGAGCAGTTCATCGGCAGCTTGAAGCGGCTGCGGGACCTGGCGGTGTTCCTGCTGATGCTGGATGGCGGACTGCGGCCGGGCGAGGTGCTGTCGCTGCACCTGGACGACATCTCCTACGGTCGACGCCGGGTGACGGTCCGCAAGCGCGACGACCACCCGCGCGGGGTCCGCGGCAAGTCCCGCACGGAACGGGTCGTGGACCTGCATGAGCCTCGCACCCTGGACGCGGTCAGCCGCTACGTGATGCACGAGCGCCCGCTCGATGCGACCAGCGCGTTCGTGTTCCTGGTCGGAGGAAGGGGCACCCGCCGCCTGGAGCCGCTGGGCTACGACGCGGTGGTGCGGCTGTTCGCGCGGCGGCTGGACAAGCTCGGTCTGCGCACGCCGGAGACCACGCCGCACGCGCTGCGGCACACTCACGCCACCGCGATGTGGGAGGGCGGGATGCGGGAGCTGTCGCTGCAGAAGCGATTGGGACACGCGTCGCCTGAGTCTACGAAAGTTTACACCCGGGTCTCCGACGAGGCTGTCCTGGCCGACTACATCCGCGCGCTGGAGAACAACCGGTGACCGCGCTCGCCCTCGTTCCGGAACCGGCCCGCCGCCGGTGTCACGCGCCGAGGGAGGAGTACCTCGCTTGGGTCCGGACGACGTTCGCCGACGCTCCGGCGTCGATCAAGTCCCGCCAGTACTTCCACAACCGTTTCCTCAAGCACTGGCCGGACCTGGAGGACTGGTTTGCCGAGCCCCTGCTGGTCCGCCTGGACCTGCACGGCCGCGTCGCGCATGAGCCGGGCAAACGCATCGGGCCATCCCACGAGGCAGGCCCCTATCTCGCCTACCTCTCGCTGGTGCACGGCATCCAACTGGACGCCGACTACGTCCTCAGCCGCAACTTCGACAGCCTGTTCGTCCCCAAGGTCGCCGCCGGCCTCGGGCTCGACCTGGACCTGCTCGATTCGCTCTCCGCCCGCATGCTCCAGCTCGGCTATGCGCCCGTCAGCGGCCGGTCCGTCCTCACCTGGACCTTCACCCGCCTTCTGCTGATGCGCGGTGACCCCGATCTGCGCGCGATCCGGCTCGACGACCTCAGCACACTCGCCGAGGAGATCAAGCGCTACTGCACCCGGCCGGAGGCCGGGTGCAGGCCAGCCATGTCTCCAACGCGCGGCGCCGCATGCCCATGGACCAGCTCGCCGAGATCTACCAGAAGGCGTGCCTGACCAGGCTGCACGGCGTCCATGTGCTGCTGTTCAACATCGGACAGGTCCCCGAGCCCCCGTTCCACGGCCTGAAGACCGCCGAACTCTGGCGAACCGAACTCACCCCTCCCGAGACGCCGTCGGCGCTCGCCGCCCCGGTGACGCGCTGGCTGTCGGGACGGCTACAGACCAACGACCGCGCGCAGTCGGTCCGCCACTCACGCGACGCCTTCCGCTACTTCCTGCGCTGGCTCGCCCAGGCCCACCCCGACATCGACGCGATGACCCAGCTGGAGCGCCGGCACATCGAGGGCTTCATGGCCCACCTGCACGAACACGTCAACGCCCGCACCGGACGGCCGCTGACGGCACGGTCCCGCTACACCTACCTCAGTCCGCTGCTTCAGTTCTTCCGCGAAACCAGCCAATGGGGCTGGAGCGATGTCCCGGGCCGGCCCCTGCTCGGCCGCTCCGACATGCCCAAACTCCCCTCCGCGCTCCCGCGCTTCATCCCCCGGGCCGAGCTGGACCGCCTCATGGAAGCGGTCGAGGAACTTCGAAGACCCGCACCAACGCACCGCCCTGCTTCTGCTGCGCTGGAGCGGCGCCCGGCGCGGGGAGATCGCACGGCTGACCCTGGACTGCCTGGACGCCTACCCCGACGGCTACCCGCGGCTGCGGATCCCGGTCGGCAAGACCTACACCGCGCGCATGGTCCCCCTGCACCCCCAAGCGGCGGACGCGCTGCGGGAGCTGATCGACACGGCCAAGGCCGCGAACGCCGCGGCCCGCCACGACGCATGGGCCCAGCGGTCGGTCCGCTACGTGTTCATGCGGCGGGGCAAGCCCATGGGCCGGCAGTTCCTCTACGCCGATGCCCTGGAAATCGCCTGCCGCAAGGCCGGGCTCGTCGACGGCGACGGCAATCCCACCGTGACCGCCCACCGGTTTCGCCACACCGTCGGCACCCAGCTCGCCGAAGGGGGAGCCCAGATTCAAACGATCATGGCGATCCTCGGGCACCGCAACGCGCAGATGTCCGCGACCTACTCCCACATCAGCGACCCCGTCCTGAAAGAGCAGTACGAGAAGGTCATCGCAGCTGGCGGGCGGATCGCAGGCCCCGCCGCAGAGGAACTACTGACCAGCCGGATCGGCGAAGACACCCTGAACTGGCTCAAGACCAACTTCTTCAAAACCGAACTCGAACTCGGCCACTTCCTACGGGCACCGGCCGAAGGGCCCTGCGAGTGCGACCTCTACCTCCGCTGCTCGAAGTTCCTCACCACGAGCGAGTACGCACCGCGCCTGCGGTCCCGGCTCGCCCGTGAACAGCAGCTCGCCCAGGACGCCGTCGAACGCGGCTGGCCCCGCGAAGTTGAGCGACACAACGCCATCGCCGAACGGATCTGCGGCCTCCTCGCAGACCTCGGAGAGAGCACCGAACCCGCCCCTGACGAACACTGCTGACCAGCGCTCCGGCTGAGGGAAGCCAATCCAACAACCAGCTAGAGGTTCGACCGCGTGCCGGGCAAGATCTTCGCCATGAACTCGCTGAACGACACCAACTGGGTGAGAACACGGGCGGACCTCGTTGCTTACATCAAGCAGCTCAGCCAAGAGGCCGAGGTTCAGACCAACGGTTGGGAGAACCAATCACTCGATCGCTACCTCGAAGCGCTCAGCGCCTGGACCAACGACATGGATGGCTACTTCATCAACCGCGGAGAGCCTGCTCCCGACCGGCCCGACTGGAGCTTGATCGCCGACATGCTGAGGGCGGCCTGTTTCTACGAATAAGCCATCACCACCCCATGAATCGTCCAGATAAAAGTTGATGTGCCGGTCCTTGAGCGGGGAGAGGCGGGCGACGTCCTCGTCCTTGATGTCGTGGCCCTCGGCGCGGAGCTGGGCGACGGCGGCGTCCAGGTAGCGGGTGTTCCACAGGACCACGGCGTTGAGGACCAGGCCGAGAGCTGCGAGCTGGTCCTCCTGGCCCTCGCGGTACGCCTGGCGGATCTGGCCGCGGCCGCCGTGGCAGATCGCCTGCCTCCTGAAGGCGGTCGGCCATCTGCCGCCACGCCGCGTCCAGCCCCCGGGTGAGCTGGGCCAGGTGCTCCTCCGCGTCTTCGGTCAGGGACAGGCCCGCGAGCACGTCCGCGCGCATCGCCTCCCACCGCGGACCGTCCAGCAGCCGGGCGCGCGGGTCCGCCCACCGGTTCGACGGGGAGGCGAACACGTCGCGCCGGTTCAGGGCGCGGTGCAGCTGCTCCAGGACGCACACCACGTACGCGTCGCGGTCGACCGCGCCCTGCGGCAGCTTGGCGTTGGAGAACACCGCGCGCTTCCACATCGCCGGCACCAGTTCGGCGTCGACCTCGCGGGGCAGCAGCGGCCGGTCCTTGACCCGGCGCCGCGAGAGCGCGGGCAGGCGACGCACGGCCTTGAGGATGCGCCGACCGGCCAGGGCGGCGCCCAGCGCGTCCGACTCGCCCAGCAGGGACAGGAACGGGCGCACAGTGTTGTAGCGCAGGGCCAGCTTTTCCCGCATCGCGGCTTCGGCCGAGCCGTCGTCCTCGGGCACCAACGCCTCGACGGTCGCGACCGCCCCGGCCACCGCCGTACGCGGCACGGCCTCCTCGACCGCCGCCCACAGCGCGGCGACGTCCAGGTCCGCCTCGTGCTCGGCGACCAGGTCCAGCTCCTCGGTGAGGATCTTCGACGCCTTCGCCAGGATCCGGGCCGCCTTCTCCAGCTGCGGCAGCATCGCCAGCCGCTCCCGGTCCGATGCACGGCGGGCCGGGCTGATCAGCCGGTTCGCCATCAGCACCGCGAACAGATCCAGCGCGTCATCGACCGCCTGCGCCTCCAGCTGGCGCACCACCGCCGTCAGCAGCGCGGTCCTCCGCGGCTCCGGCGCCCGCAAAATCGTCTGCGCCTTGCTCAGCTGCCCGTACCGGGCCAGCGCGGACAGCCGGTTCACCGGCACCCGCGACAGGTTCACCCGCCCCAGCGCGAACGAGGAGATCTCCTCCACCCGCTCCATCGCCCGCACCATCGCCGTGCCCGTCGACTTCACCGGCGGCGTACGCAGCCGCTCCAGCTCCGAGACCCGCCTGCCCTCCGGCACCACCAGCAGCTCCGCCAACGCCGGCGCGAGCGCCGCATCCGCCCGGACCGTCGCCCGGGCCACCGCCTCGTACAGGCGCCGCTCGGCCGCCGTACGGGCCTCCGACACCTGCCGGGCCAACACCGACACGCCCGGCAGCAGCACCCGGTTCTTCCGCAGCCACGTCACCGCGTGGTTGAACAGCGCCACTGGCCCCTCGGCGTGCGTCCACGCCCGCCCGTACAGGAAGCTGCGGAACTCCCGCCCCCACTTCCGGTCGGTGAAGTCCCGGTACTTGAACCGCCTCTGGATCTCGTCCGCGTGCTCGTACACCGTCGAGCGCCGCTCGGCGTACCGCTTCACGCACGAGGCGTCCGCGATACCGAGCTGCCCCGCCAGGTACTCCAGGACCTCCCACGGCACCGCGAGCGGGTCCTCGCCCAGGAACCGGCCGACGTAGCGGACCGTACAGATTTGCACCGCCATCCCCAGCCGGTGCGCGTCCGTACGACGCAGCGCGATCAGATCCCGGTCGTCATCGTCGAGGAAGAAGAACCGCTCCAGCTCCGGGCGCGTGGGCGCCTCGGTGAACGTCCCGCACGCCTCGGCCTTTATCTGTACGCAGGCCAGACGTGTCAGGGACGTTCGCCACGAGGGATCGGCGAAGTCGCGCAGCCTCGTGGCTGACAGTTGGTCGTGCCGTTGTCCGTGACGGTCGTTACCTCATCCGAGTAGCCAGCGAGTGGGGAGGTCGGGATGTACGTGCGTCGGGTCGTGGGGGCTGGAGCGCGTCGGGAGACGTACACGGTCGTGGACGGCGACGGGAGGGTCGTCGAGATGGTGGACGACTACCTCGCACTGTGTACCGACCGGGAGCACTCGCCGAACACCCTGCGGGCCCGCGCCTTCGACCTGAAGGCGTGGCTGGTCTTCCTGTATCTCCTGGGCCTCGATCCGCTGACCGCGTCTCCTGAGCACGTGGACCAGTTCGCCGGCTGGCTGCGCCGCCCCGTCCAGCCCGGCCGTCTGCGTTCGGCGGACACGGACAGTGGCCCGGCACGGGAGGCATCGACAGTGAACCGTGCGCTGAACAGCGTCTACATGTTCTACGAGTTCCTCGCCCGCCGCGGTGTCGGGATGGGCGCTCAGCTGATCCACCGCCGGGCGACCTCGATCGGTGACCACGGCGGCTTCCTCGCGGGGATCGCCGAGCGGCAGGTCACCGTCCGGCCGACACGGCTGAAGCAGACCAAGCGCCGACCGCCGACGCTGACTGACGCCGAGGTCCAGCAGATCCTGGACGCCTGCGACCGGGTTCGCGACCGGCTGCTGATGGCCTTGATGTTCGAGACGGGCTGCCGGATCGGCCAGGCGCTGGCACTTCGCCACGAGGACATCAACACCGACCGGCGGACGCTCACCCTGCGGCCGCGCGAGGACAACGCCAACCGGGCACGGGGCAAAAGCCGCGACCCGAAGGAGATCCCGGTCCGGTGCACGCTGCTCGACCTCTACACCGACTACCTGTTCGCCGAGTACGGCGAGTTGGACTGCGACTACGTGTTCGTGAATCTGTGGAACGGCGTGGTCGGCACGCCGATGGGGTACTGGGCGGCGATGAGCCTGGTCAAGCGGCTGCGGCGGCGCACGGGCATCGACTTTCACCCACATCAATTCCGGCACACCCACGCGACCGCGCTCCTGCGGGCGGGCGTGCGGCTGGAGGTGGCGAGCGAGTTGCTCACGCATGGCTCGGTCCGCACCACGGCCGAGATCTACGGGCACCTCGACGTCGATGACCTCGCCGAGGAGCTGGACCGTGTCGGCTTCAGGGGCTTGCGGTGAGCGCCGACGGTGGGATGGCCGCCGTCGTCCCGTTCCCCGGAGACCCACAGGTCGCGGCCCTGCTGAGCGTGGTGAGCAGTTGTCTGCGGAAGAACGCCTCGCGGGGGTTGTGCGCCGAGCACGACCTGGCCTGGCGGAAGGCCGGCCGACCGGACCGCGAGGCGTGGATTGCGGACCCGGCGAACTGGCCGGCCGGGCTGAGCCTGGACGTGGCTTCCTGCCGGGTCGGCGGATGCCCGTATTCGGGCGGCCTGTCACGCCTGTGTGACCTGCACCTCGCTGACTGGAACGGCCTGCACTCGCGTGGCCGGCGCATCGGCGTCATCGAGTACGCCGCCGCGGCTCCGGTCCTCGATCGCCCGGCCGTGGGGCCGTGCAGCTTCCCTGCCTGCGGCTACGGCGTCAGCCGCCACCAGCTGTGCGACGGCCACCACTACCGCTGGGCGAAGATCGGCCGACCTCCGCTTGCAGAGTTCCCCGCCGAGCTGGAGCGGCGCAACATCCCCCGGTTCTCTGTCGCAGGACTGCCACCGCTGGCCGCGCTGGAGTTCCAGTACCTGCTTCAGATCCGCACCGACCAGCGCCGCTCGAAGGTGATCCCCAGCGCCTGGGTCCGCGCGGTGAACACCGTCATCGCCGAAGGCGTCACCTCCGTACGCGACCGCACGGCACAGCACTGGGGCCAGCTGTCCCCCCACCACACCACCGTCCGCCAGCTCTTCACAGACATGCTGGAGGCCCTCGGCGACCTCGACGGCCCCGCTGAGGAGTGGGACAGGGACGTGTGGCGCCCGGACCGGCTCGGCTTCAGCGTCGAAGAACGCCAGCGGGTCGCCCCGCTGGACTTCACCGGCATCACCCAGCCCTGGCTGCGGGAGACGGTCAAGCGCTACCTGCGGCTGCGGCTCGCCCGGACGGAACTGCGGACGGCCGCGCGCAACCTCAACGACTTCGTCCAGTTCTCCCGGTTCATCGCGGAAGCCCGTCCGGACCGGCAGCACGATCCAGCCGTCCTGGACCGGCCGTTGCTGGAGTCCTACATCGGCTGGGTCGGCCGCAGGACTGTGGAGAAGAAGGGCGCGTACTGCGGGCGGCCGCTGACCCCGAGCAGCCGCAGCCGCCTGCTGTCCGTGGTGGCCACGCTGCTCGAAACGTGGCGCCGCTACCACTGGCAGCCCGTGCTGCCGCCCGACGCCCGCATCCATCAGGACGAGTACCCGCGGCCCCGCGGGTTGAAGGCCAACTTCATCGACGAGCATCTGATGGAGCAGATCGAGTCCGAGGAGAACCTGGCCCTGCTCGATCCGGAGACTCGTGCCCTGGTGCTGATCTGCCGGGACGAGGGCCTGCGCATCAGTGAAGCGTTGATCCTTAAGACCGACTGCCTGAAGAAGACGCCGTCCGGCCGCTGGGCGCTGGTCCACTACAAGAGCAAGGACAAGAGCTTCCGGGCGATCCCCGCCTCCCGAGCCGTGGTGGACGCGATCCGCGAGCAGCACGGCCGGGTCCGGGAACGGTTCGGCGACGCGTGCCGGTGGCTGTTTCCGAAGGTCAGCGGCAACCCGGACGGGAAGTACCCGATGCCCTACGGCACGGCCGACACCCGCTTCGACGCCTGGCTGCAGCGCATCCGGCTCATCGACTCCAACGGCGACCCTGCGATCGTCAACTGGCATCAGTTCCGGCACACGCTGGGCGCACGCATGGCGAACGCGGGCGTATCCGGCCGCACCGTCCGCGAGATCCTGGGCCATACCTCCTGGGAGATGCAGGAGCACTACTCGCGCATCGCGGACGAGACCCTTCGCCGCGAGTACGAGGAGAAGTACGAGGTGCGCTTCAACCTCAAGGGCGAGGCCGTCAAGGTCCGCGCTGATGCCGACCTGTCTGGCGTCGAGTGGCTCGCCGAGAAGATCGGCCGCCGCCTTCACGCGGTGGCTGGCGGCTGGTGCGGGCGGCACATCTCACGCCCCTGCCCGAAGACCGCGGCTGATGGTTGCTACTTCTGCCAGGACTTCCAGAGCGATCGGCAGTTCCTGCCGGTTCACCGCGACACCCTCGCCCGCACGCGCGAGCTCCAGGCCGATGCCACGGCAGCCGGCCGGTCGCGAACCGCCGAGGTCAACGAAAGACTGGCAGCCGCAGTCGAGCACGCCATCACGCGTATCACCGACCAGGAGTACGACGAGCTGTCGCCGAACGACGCCGGGGCAAGCCGCGACGCAACGGAGAGGACCGCCGATGCGGGCTGACAACTCGGCGCACCTGGCCGAAGCCGCACAACAGCGACGTCTCGCCTGCATCGAGCGCGTCCACGCCGTCCTGGACACCCTGGAGCGTGACGGCGGGGCGGTGACCGTCGCCGGCGTCGCCGCCCGGTCCGGCGTGTCCCGGACCTTCCTTTACGACGCTGCCCAGGCGTCACTGCTCGCCCGACTGCGCGGCCTCGCCGGCAAGCAGCCCGCCACGGGGCGCCCTGCTCTGCCCGATCAGCAGCGAATCACCACCAAGTCGCACGAGACGGTGGTCAGAGCGCTACGGGACGCCAACCGCAAACTGCACGAGGAGAACGAACGACTCCGCAACGAACTCGCCGTGGCCCTCGGACAACTCCGTGATCTCCGCCGGGGCTTTCCAGTTGAATGAGGGCCTTTCAGGACCCGTTCGGAGTTCTGATCAACACCTGCAGCGCCTTCACCAGACGCGCCGCGTCCTTCTCGCCGAGCGGGGCGAGGAACTCGCGTTCCGCCGCCTCGCGGGCGTCCTCCGCATCGGCCCGCACCTTTCTGCCCCGCTCCGTCAACTCAACGACGTTGCGGCGGCGGTCCTCCTCACTGCGGCGCCGCTCCACCAACCCCTTGCCCTCCAGCGCGTCGACGAGCGCAACCATCGTCGTGCGATCCACGCCCAGCCGCCGCGCGGCCTCCAGTTGCGACAGCGGGCGGCCAGCCGCCAGCACCGCGAGCGCCGCCAACTCCCGCGCGTCCAGCCCGAACGGGGCCAGGACGGGCCCTGCGTGCTTAGCCAGTTGGAGCTGCGCGTGCTTGAGCAGGTATCCCAGTCGCGTGCCGAGCAGTTCCTCGACCGCGGCCCCGTCGTCGTCATTCTCCGCCATCCCAAAATCTTAACCACCCCCTGATAGTCAGCAGAGCTGACGATCAGCTACGGTGATGGTCATGCTCATTGATGCAGCCCGCTGCACGCTCCGCTTCGGCGTCAAGACGACGCCCATGCACCTGGCCTACGACGACATCCTCCGCGTCTGGGAGGAGGCCGACGAACTGCCCGAACTCGACGACGCCTGGCTGTGGGACCACCTGATGCCACTGGCCGGGCCGCCCGGTGGCGCTGTCCTGGAGGGCTGGACGCTGCTGGCCGCACTAGCCGCTCGCACCACCCGACTCCGTCTCGGCCTGCTCGTCACCAGCAACATGCTGCGCGCCCCCGCCCACCTCGGAAAGATCGCCACCACCGTGGACGTGATCTCCGAAGGGCGCCTGATCATGGGCCTGGGCGTCGGCGGAACCCGACAGCCCGACGGCCCCAACCCGGCCGTCGCCGAGTACGCCGCCTACGGCCTCCCGCTCCCGAGCCCAGGCGAGGGCCTGGCCCGCCTCACCGAGACGATCACCATTCTGCGCCGCATGTGGACCGAGGAGGTCTTCGATCACGACGGCCTCTTCACCACCCTGCGCGGCACTCGCAACGGCCCCGGCCCGGTCCGACCCAGCGGCCCGCCGCTGCTGCTCGGTGGCTGGGGCAACCGCACCCTGCGCATCATCGCCGAGCACGCCGACATCTGGAACGTCCCCGGCCCGCCCCACAACGGCACCGACTGGATCACCGAGCGCGCCCGCGTCCTGGACGCACACTGCGTGGCGATCGGCCGCGACCCCGCCGAGATCACCCGCTCCGCGCAGATCATCGTCGACTACGCCGACCCCGCCACCACCCGCGCCCACGTCCGCGCACTCGCTGCCGCCGGCATCCAGCACGTCGTACTCGCCCTGCCCCGCCCCTACCCGGACAAGGCCGCCCGCTGGCTTGTCGACGAGATTGTCACCCCTGTCCGTGAGAAGGGCGCCTGACCGGCCTTGGCAAGCGACACTGACAAGCTCCTTGGCCGACACTGCAAGCCATGCCAATGCCCAGGCCAATACACCTATCGACCTTGAGAGATCCAGATAAAGGCCGGCTCACCAGTCAGAAACTCCACCGGCACAAAGCGGACCGTAGCCAGCGCCGGTACCCGCTCGACGATCTTTCCGTGAACCTCAGCGAGGCCACGAACGATGTGCTAGCCGACCAAGATCAATCTCACCGGGATCCTGTACCCCAACTACTCACACCCGCACAACGCGAGCAGAGCCCGGATCTCGTCAGTAACCGTGAACCGCCCGTGGTAACGGGCCCGCTCCCCCGGCGCCGCAGCCGCCGCCTCGTCCCGCGCGGCGGCAGCCAGCCACCGCCACACCGCACGCTCCCCGACCCCCAACGCCTCGGCCATCGACCTCACCTGCCGGGTGATGGGCTTGCCCTCCCGGCGCAAGGCCAGCAACCGGCTCACCGCCACAGCACGCAACGCCCGGACAGACACCGCAGGCAACACCCCAGCCGGCACCCTGCCCGACCCCTTCCGACCGGCGCTGCTCCTCTGGAACCACGCCACGAGCACACCAACAACCCACCGGCCAGTGGATAAGAACTCACGAAACTGAGACAGCATCACCCGTCATGCGATAACCCCCCAGGACAGCGTCACCCACCCCGATCTCTCACCCCCGCGACAGTGAACCCACACCCCAAAAACAGCCACCTGCCAGCAACAAAACCCCCACGATCAACTGTCTCTCACAACCACCGTCCCGAAACCGAGAGGTCGCAGCGAGAACGACGGAGCCCTGCTCCGCGAACGGAAACGCCCATTCTCTTTTTGAGATCGAAGCTGTGGCAAGTTTCAGTCAAAAATCAGCTGGAAACGTCCTGCCTAGTAATTCGCCGATGCCTTAGCGTTTCCTGCGCTCGGAAATTGCCGGAGCTTCGTGACCGAAGGGAACAAGATCCCATGCGCACGAGAACAAAGATCAGCGTCACCTTGGCGGCCAGTGCCATGGCCACACTCGGGCTGGCAGGGCCGACCTCCGCATCGACCGAACTCGAGAGCACGATCGCGGCTCAGGCGCAAAAGGCAGGACTGAACAAGAGCGAGCTGGCCGAGCTGCAGCGACAGGTCGACAAGCAGATGGCCACGACCCCTGGCGGGAAGCAGATCGGCGTCAACCAGATCGCATGGCGTGGCGGCAAAGCCGTCATGACCTTCCCGTTGCCGGGCGAGAAGAAGGCCCGGGCCGTAGACGAGCCGTTCTCGGCCATGGGATCGCCGAACTGCTCCTACAAGTGGACGTGCCTGTACGAGCACAGCAACTTCGACGGACGTCGCCTCACTTGGTCTGACTGCGGCGGCATCCTCGACCTCTCCGACTGGGGGTTCAGCGACCAGACCACCTCCTGGCACAACAACCAGACGTCGGGAACCAAGACCCGCGTCTACAATTGGACGGGCGCCTGGACCCTACTCTGGACCTCCACCGCCCCGTCGTCCAGCAGCAACGTCGGCAGCACGAACAACGACAAGGCTGATGGCATCGACGTGTGCTGACGTGCCGGAAGCCGAGACACGGCCGGCGTCCGGAGCGGAGCCTCTTCCTTCACCGGAACTCTTCATCTGACGGCGGTCCTCGGTCGGCGGGGAACCTGTCGTGCCCGACCGGACAGGAAGGCGCGGCCTGGACGCAGCGGAACGTATCCAGGCCGCGGTCGGACACGTCATCCGGAAGATCCCGGAGGGCCCGTCGATGAATTAGTGGTGCGTGTCGTATCAACTCGTCGTTGATGTCGCGCTCATGACGTATCTGGCGAGTTCGCAGGGGTCGATTAGGTGGACGGGGAGCGGCTCGCTGTGGTGGCCGTGCCGCTGGAGCAGGGGCCGGGTCTGCTGAATGAGGGCTCGCATCTGGTTCTCGCCGATGTGGAAGAGGTGGGCGATCAGCGAGGCGGGCAGGCCTCGCTGATCCAGGAGGGTGGCCCAGATGATGTTCTCGACGGCGAGCTTGCGGTGGCGGGGCCGTTGTTCCGGCGGGAGCGTGTCGGCCACCTCGCGGATCTCGGCGACGAGGTGGTCGAGGGCCTGGCGGGTGAGGCCGGTCAGCACGGGGTGAGTGGCCAGGGCCGCGTCGAAGGTGTGGGCCGTGCGGGGGTGGGAACGGCGTCCGGGTGGCTGCAGCGGCACCGCCGGGACGCCGGGCTGTGGCGGGATGGTGTAGTTCCACTCGCCGTGGAAGTCATCGGGGTTGATCTTCAGTGCGGCGGCGTGCTGTGCGTCGATCTCGATCCCGGTGGGGTAGCTGTTCTCGTCCAGTCGTGCGGTCACGTGCAGCCCGGTCGCGGTGGTGGTGGAGGCGATCAGGTTCAGGGCCACCTCGAAGCTGGTCAGCGGGCGGGCGCGCCAGTTCATGGAGATGAAGGAGAACAAGCGGTGTTCGACCTTGTTCCACTTCGATGTGCCGGGCGGCAGGTGGCACACGCTGATCTGAAGGCCGGTCTCGGTGGCCAGGACGGCGAGGTTGGCCTTCCAGGCCTTGGCGCGGGAGCTGTTGGAGCCGCCACCGTCCGCGGTGATCAGCAGCCGGCGGGCGTGCGGGTAGGCGGCGCTGCCTTCCTCTTTCCACCAGCGGCGCAGGGCGGCCACCGCGAATGCTGCGGTGTCGTGGTCGGTGCCCACCACGACGTAGCCAGTGTTGCGCCCGACGTCGTAGATGCCGTACGGGATCGCGGTGCCGACCGCCTGTGTGGGGAAGTCGTGGTCGAGGACCTTCATCGGCGCGCCGGGAGGGGCCCACTCCCGCCCGGCCTGGGCGAACAGCCCGATCTGTTCCTTCTTCTTGGTGTCCACGCTGATCACGGGTTCGCCCGCGTCAAGGAACTCCCGCACTTTGTCGTTGAGGTGCCGGAACTGGGCGTCGCGGTCGGGATGGCCGCTACCTGCCAGGACCTTGGCGTTGCCGCGCAGGCTGAACCCGGCCTCCTTCAGCAGCGCGGCGATCGTGTCCCGGCCCACGACGCGGCCCTGGGCGGCGAGTTCACGGGCCAAGTGCCGCAGCGACTTCGTCGTCCAGGTCAACGGCCCTATCGGATCGCCCTGTGTGCTGTCCTCGACCAGGGACAGCAGTGCTGGGCGCAGCCCCGGGTCCTTCTCGGTCAGTGCCGGGCGGCCCCCGCCCGCGCGGCGCACCCTGTCATCGGGCTCGGCTCCTTCCTCCAACTCGGCAAGTCCCCGACTGACACACCCCTTGGAGACGCCTGCGTCCTCGGCGACGGCCGCGATCCCGCCGTATCCGAGCTGCCGTGCCTCCGCCGCGTACAGCAGTCGGCGCTGACGTTCATCCAGATACGGCGCCACCGCCTCCAGCTTCGCCCGCAATGGCTCGATCAACCCATCGAAACGCCCCATATCACATCAACGAGCTGAAATCCCGGAAGCAACCAGTAGTTCCTCGACGGGCCCGATGCCGGTGCTCGATGCGCGACATGGTGTGTGCGGGCAGAGGTGTCCAGCGGCTGTGTGGACACTTGCAGGGCGCTGTCTGGGGCATCGGCCCGTTCCCGCCGCGGCGGCCGGCGGAAGCGGCCGAAGGGAAGGGATCTTGGCTATCGACCACCGTGTGTGCTGCGGTCAGGCAGAGCAGGGTGTCCACGGCCAGGGGCGAAAAATGGTGCGCCGAACTACCAACGTGAGAAGGATCCTTCTTATGCGTGCTGACCCAGGGGTGGCCAGTGTGGGCAGGAGTCCGGGGGAAAGGACGGCAGCGTGAGAATCATGCTCGACAACAACATCTGGTCCTACCTGGGGGATGAGCGGGCAGGGAAGCAGTTCAGGGCGCTCACCCATTCCCTTGGGCACCGTGTGGTGACTGCTCCGAGCGTCCTGCTGGAGGTGCTGCAGCATCCCCGCTCGGACATGCGGGCGGCCATCGTCGAGGCGATCACGACGGCGACGGACGAGCGGTTGCGCAGCGAGGCCGACCGGGAGGGCGCCGAGGTCGTCTCCGAGGTGCAGCGCCTGCACCCGGAGTGGCTGCGGGCAGTGCCCGACACCGGACGCGAGGCGACGTGGCGCACGTATTGGACCAAGAGAGTCTGGCGGGAGGCTGTGGAGCAGCACGAACGATTTCGCGACACGGAGCCGGCCCGGCGAACCGCGCGCACGGTGCAGTTCCTCGTAGACAACCAAAAGGAGCAGCAAGAGGTTTGGCGCGAAGCCAAGTTCAATCTGCGCGACCTCTCCCTGATCACGATGTCCCCGAGTGAGGAGACTACGGCGGAGCAGCAGGCCGGATGGGCACCCGGCGAGAAGATTGCGGCATGGCGGCCGTATAACCAGGAGGTGTACTGGCGTGCTTTCTGGACGGGCCGTCGAGCCGTGCTCACGCACGAGGACACCACCTACGCCGACTGGGTCGGCGCACGGGTGGACCTGCACGCAATGTGCGCCTCACGGGAGGCGTTCAACCGCTTCTGGTTGTACGAGGTGGAAGCAACCCACATGCCGCGCAACTGGCTCCGGTGGGCTGCCGACACTGTGCAGGCGGATATGAAGATCACCAACGGAAACCCCATCGATGTCCAGCACGCCGCCTATCTGCCGGACTGCGAGGTGTTCCTCACCGCCGACAAGAACTTCGCGCGAGTGCTGGACCGCGTCGCGGAGCAGGCCCCGGTCCCCGTAGGGAGGGCTCACCGGGTCGCACCGGCAGCCCACGGCGGCATCGTGGAGGCGATCGAAGCCACACTGCACGCCCTTTGAGGGCGCTCCTCACGGCAGCAATCCGCATAGAGCGATGTCTCAGAGGGCGTCTGATTTAGGTTGATCGCCCCTTATGCCCTAGTAGGTGCCTCGCCAGGTGGGTGTGGTCTCGTCTGTTATGCGCTTCGCGAGGTTGTCGATGGAGGCGATGTGGATCATGGCTTCGGAGCTGGCGTTAAGGGTCTCATAGGCAGACGTCCCGGGCCCGGAGGGGGCCGGTAGCCTCGTTGAAGACGGCGAGGATGCGGGGGTAGTCCGGGTGCTCGGGCAGGTCGGCCGAGGCTGCCTGGGCGGGGAGCCGGTCGGCGAGAGCGGTGACGGTCTTCCGGGTGATCGCCAGGTTTTCGAGGTGGGTCTCGGCCTCCCGCAGCCGGCCCTGCAGTTCGGCGATCTGTCCTCGCAGGTCGTCGGTCAGGGCCTGCGCAGCATTCTCCTGGAGGTCGAGTGCCTCAAGCAGGGGCTCGATGTTCACGCCATCACCGCCTGCGCATCGCGCCAGGTGGGAGCGCTCGCGCCGGTGAGGCGGCGGGCCATGACGTGGGCCATCGCCCAGTAGACGCGGGACGCGGAGGAGGCCGGGCGGTGCTCGTAGTCGCGGACCAGGCGCCGGTGCAGTATCAAGATCCCGTAGGTCTGCTCGACCCTCCACCGCTTCGGCTGCGGGACGAAGCCGGTGTCCTGCGGGTTGCGCTCGACGATCTCGACATCGATGCCCAGGCCGGCGCCGTGCGCGACGACCTGGTTCTTGAAGCCCTGGTCGACCAGGGCCTTCTCGACGGTGCCGCCGGCGTGCTCGGCGACCTGGTCGAGCAGGGCGATGCCCGCGGCGTTGTCGTGCGTGTTCGCGGCCAGCACGGTGACGGCGATGACCAGGCCCAGCACGTCGACGGCCAGCCCCCGTTTGCGTCCCGGCACCCGCTTCGCCGGATCGAGGCCGGTCGTGGAGGCGGGGACCCCGGCAGCCACGTGGACACTTTGGGTGTCCAGGACCACCAGGGTCGGGGCCTCTAATCGGCGGGCTTGCTCGCGGACCTGGCAGCGCAGGAGTTCATGGATGACCTGGTCGGTTCCGTCGTCGCGCCAAGCGGCGAAGTAGTAGTACGTCGCGCTCTTCGGCGGCAGATCGTGCGGGAGGTAGGCCCACTGGCAACCGGTCCGGCCCTGGTAGAGGATCGCGTTCACGATCTCCCGCATCGCATAGGCGCCCTGGTGGCCGCTCACCGAGCGGTGCCGGTCCTTCCACGCGGTGATCACCGGCTCGATCAACGACCACTGCTCGTCCGATAAGTCGCTCGGGTACGGCTTGCGTTCACTCACCCCGCCACCCCAACAGACCACCGGCTGCGGACCAGCGGACTTCCACCCACACCCACACTTTCAGGCGACGCCAGAACCACTCAAAGAGTCACGAACCGCCCTCTCAGTCCGTGGAGGCCGCGATGGGGTGCCCGAGTCGGGCCAGTTCACCCTGGATGCGGCGGTGGCCCCAGCGGGGATTGTCATCAGCCAGGCGCAGCACGAGACTCTTGAGCGCGGCCGCCGTCGGCGGCCGTCCGGTGCGGGAGCTGCGGGCGGAGTAGTTCCACTTCCTGGCGATGACTTTGCGGTGCCAGGTCAGCAAAGTGCCGGGGGTGGCGGGGAAGACGGCGGCCCAGCGGCCACGCGGTATCAGCGAGGTGAGGGCGGCGAGCCGGAATCGGTCGGCCGGCTCGTAGCGCACCCTTCCCTTCACATGCCTGCGCAGGATGGCGTTCTCGTGGCGCAGCACCAGCAGTTCGGCACCCTTGGCGGTGTCCCGGCACAGTAGGACCGCGGGGACGGACAACAGCGCGCGGGCGGTGCGGTAAGAGCAGGGACACGATCATCACGGCAGCATGCCAAGTCCCCACCGGCCAACCTGGAGGCGGGCGCTGACCAGCAGCGATGACTTTACGAGCCCCACAGGTGCCGGTTGGGGGCGTCAGTAGCCGGTGCCGCGCTTGACTTGGGCCCGCTCGACGTCGGTGGTCGCACCCTTGTGGTCCAAGGTGCCACACGCGTCGGCGATGTCCTGGGTCAGGTGCTCGATCTGCTCACGGCTCAGGGTCTCCTTGACCAGGGCACGAAGGATCTTCACCCGCTCCGCGTTGGGCGGGAGCGTGTACGCCGGCACCATCCAGCCCCGCTCGGCCGAGAGCTGCCAGGCGACGTCGGACTCGTCGTAGGCGTGCTTGCCGGCGAGGCGAAAAGCGACCAGCGGCAACTGCTCGAGGTCGCTGCCGATCACTTCGAAGCGGCCGCTGCTACGCAGGTTGTCTGCCAACGCGCGGGCGTTCTCCTGCATCGTCTTCATGACGTAGGTGTAGCCCTGGCGACCCAGCCTCACGAAGTTGTAGTACTGCGCGAGCACCATCGCCGCGCCGGTCGAGAAGTTCAGCGTGAACGTCGCGTCGGTCTTGCCCATGTAGTTCTCGTAGAACACGAGGTCCTTGGCCAGGTCGGACTCCTCACGGAAGACCAGCCAGCCGATGCCGGGGTAGACCAGGCCGTACTTGTGTCCCGAGACGTTGATCGAGCGGACCTGCTCGAGCCGGAAGTCCCATTTCGAGTCCGGGTAGAGGAAGGGCCACACGAAGCCGCCGCTGGCGCCGTCAACGTGGATCGGGATGTCGAGATCCCGCTCCTTGCGGACCTCCCGCAGGAGCTTGTCGATCCCGACGACATCGTCCTTGTGGCCGGTGAACGTGGTGCCGACGACGGCGACGACGCCGATCGTGTTCTCGTCGAGGTGGGGCTCCACGTCCTCCGGGCCGATCGTGTACTTGTCCTCGGCAAGCGGCACGATCCGCGGCTCGACGTCGAAGTAGCGGCAGAACTTCTCCCACACGACGTGGACGTCGCCGCCGAAGACCAGGTTGGGCCGGTCGACCGACAGGTTGGCCGCCTGCCGGCGCTCCCGCCACTTCCACTTCAGCGACAGCGCGCCGAGCATGACCGCCTCGGACGAGCCCTGGGTCCGACATCCGGTGGTCTTGCCCGGTGCGTGGAAGAGGTCGGCGAGCATGCGCACGCAGCGCTGCTCGATCTCGGCGGAGATGGGGTACTCCGCGTGGTCGATGAAGTTGCGGTGGAGGTTCTCGGCGATGATCCGTTGCGCCTCCGGCTCCATCCAGGTGGTGACAAACGTGGCGAGGTTGCGCTGCGGATCGCCCTCCATGACGAGGTCCTCATCCAGCAGCCTCATGGCGTCCGTCGCAGTCATGCCCTCCTCGGGGAAGGTCTCCGAGGGAGCGACCGCGGTCAGGAAACGGTTGCCGAACAGCGCCGCGACGTCACTCTTGGTCATGCCGATGATTCCACCACTTCCGGAGCGGAAGCCATGCTCAGGACCTGTGGACCGGGCTCGGGATGCACGCGAACGGCGTACCTTCCCGAGTGATCAACTCAAGTCGCCGAGTAGGCCAGCGTTGGCGCGTGGGCCAGGAAGGCACGCCCGTGCTCAGCGTAGTCAATGCCGGTAGCACCACGCCGAACGCTCCGGCGACCGGCGGCGGGCTGCGAACAGCCCGGCGAATCCAGCCGAGAATCACTGCCCGACGTGGCGTGACATGTTCTACGCCGGAGATCAGCCTCCGGTGGCGAAGCCGGGGAAGAGCGTCATTCCACCGTCCACGAAGAGCGTGGTGCCCACGACGTAGTCGAGCAGGTCGGACGCCACGGCGACGACGGCGTTGGCGATGTCATCCGGGTCTCCCACACGGCCGTACGGGATAAGACGCAGCAGGTCGGCCTCGGCCTCGGGTGTGGACCAGGCGTCGCGGTTGATAGGTGTGCGGATTGCGCCGGGTGCGACCGCGTTGACCCTGATCCGCTGGGGGCCAGCTCCTGAGCGAGCGTCCATCAACATGTCCACGCCGCCCTTGGAGGAGGCGTAGTTCACGTGCCCCGACCACGGGACGACCTGGTGGACCGAGCTCATGCAGATAATCTTCCCGGCCGACCGGGACACCTCCGGCACCACACCGCGCCGCACGAACTCCTTGGCGGCCTCACGCGCGCACAGGAACTGGCCGGTCAGGTTGACGTCGATGACCTTCTGCCACTGGGCGAGCGTCATGTCCAGCACCGGCGCGTCCCGCTGAAGACCCGCATTGGCCACCATGATGTCGATGGTGCCGAATTCCTCAACCATCCGCGCCACCATGGCGACCACCTGGTCCTCGTCGGACACGTCGGCCTCATGGGCGTAGGCGCGAACCCCGAAGTCCTTGATTTTCGCCACGCCCTTCTCGGCCGCATCCGCCCCAACGACGTAGTTCACCACGACGTCCGCCCCGGCCCGGCCCAAGGCAATGGCGGTCGCCATACCGATACCCGAGTTGGCACCGGTCACCAGAGCCTTCTGACCCCTGAGAAACTGCGCGGACGCCGTCCCACTGCTCTCGTCGACATTTCCTACCACCGCGATCTCTCCTGCGGTGTTTCGGAGGGCACGCACGCTGGGTAGGTCGGCTCGCCAGGACAGATGCAGGAGCCGTTCCATGCCCGGCGCCCCGACCAAAGCACCCTGCGCCACGGGGGGCACAGACCGGCGCGCCACGCAGCCGCAAATCGGCCGGACACGTCACACGGCCGGGTTACGAGCAGACTTCCGACGCAGGTGGGGGGCGTCCGGCAGCAGGAAGTTAGCTGGATCGTGACTAGGCCTGGTGTAGACGCGCTGGCCTGCGAAATCGGCCATGCGGCTCCACCCCCAGCACCCGGGACGGAGGCTCTGAGCGTCGGAAGGAGCATCCGCTGCGGGCGGGTCTGAACTCCCCTGAGCTGGCGCGATCCCCCAGGCCAGCTGCGGACAGGCCCGCGTCGGTCGGGTACGAGACACGCGCCCGGCAGCAGGTGCCCCCGCCTGGCTTCGAGGTACGTTCAGTGACGAAGCGGGCGGACGCGCCGCCCGGCCCCCGAGGAGACTGGGGTGAGGAAATGCCGGATGGCCCCCTGTCCAGTCAAGGTGACGGCGCCACGCGCGGCAGCCGGGCATGACAGGACGTCATCCCACCGATCCCGGCGATCCGAGCCGTCCGCACGAGCCGGAGCCGCAGCAGGCGGTATACGCCGAGGCCCGCTGGCCGATGGCCGGAGCCATCATCGCAGTCGTGGTGTTGACCCTGCTGCTGCCCGACGACCTGCGTCTGGGACCCCGCTGGGCGCTCCCCCTTGTCGAAGGACTGCTCCTGGTGGCGCTGATCGCGGGCGACCCGGTTCGGATCAGCCGCCGCTCGGCTGCCATGCGCGCGGTATCGATCGCCCTGGTCAGCGTGTTGGCATGCGGCGCCATCTGGTCGACCGTCCAGTTGATCGACGACCTCATCCACGGTGGCACCGAGACCAACTCCGCCGATGCCCTGCTGCAGGCCGGCGGCAGCGTGTGGGCCTCCACCATCCTCGCGTTCTCCCTGCTGTACTTCGAACTCGACAGCGGCGGAGCAGCGGCCCGAGCTCATCACATGCCCACCATGCCCGACCTTGCCTTTCCCCAACACCTCAGTCCCGAAGTGAAACCCGCGCACTGGCGTCCCCGCTACATCGACTACCTCTACCTCGGATTCACCAATTCCACCGCGTTCAGCCCTACCGACGTCATGCCTCTGGCCCCTTGGGCCAAGATCGTCATGGCCATCCAGTCCCTCGTCTCCCTGGTCATCCTCGGACTCATCATCGCCCGAGCCGTCAACGTCCTCGCCTGAACCCGCCAAGCCCGGAAGGCCGTGCTGAGGGGCCGGGCCTTTGGAGACCGTGCGCGTGCGGATGGTTCTGCAGGAGGTCGCCGTCGACGTCCTGGTCTTCGCGGGAGCCGAGGAGAGCCAGGCCCGCGACGCGGTACTGACCGCCGCACGGCCGCCGTGATCTCCTCCCATTTCCCGGTGGCTGCGGAACGCCCACGCCCTCCTGCGACACCTGTTTCCGTACCTGCCGGAACTACCCCGGCTGCAACGAGCGGTTGCCCAGGGCCGCCGGGCTCGTTCGGCAGGTCATCCGCGCGCCGGCCCGGACACAGGACAGGGCGCTCTTCGTCGCCGGGGTGGCGCGCGAGGGCGCCGTGGGTCTGCTGGAGCAGGGTCGGGCATCAGCTGGCCACTCCTACTGCGCGGGCCCGGTTCGTGCGGATCATCGCAGAGCTGGGCAACGGCAAGGCGCTGACGGTGCGCGGGCGGGCCGAGCTGCTGGACGCCGTGCGGGACGTGATGGAGCCGGAGTCGGTTCGCCGCCAGCGGCCTCGTCCGCGCGCTCGGACCCGCGCAGACGCCGATGACCGTCGAGGCGGTCTTGACCCACGTCGAGGCCCTGTGCGCCGCGCTGGGCCGCACCCTGGACGGGAAAGTGGACGGCGCGCTGCTGGAGCGGGCCCGCGCCGTTCACCGCGCTTCCATGATCGACTACCTCGCCGCCGAAGCCGGACAGCTGGTCGACCTCTTCCGCGTGCCCACCCTGCAGGAGCAGTTCGACCAGGCCGGGAGGCAGCTCCTGCTCGTCCTCGGAATGGACCTGATCCACCGCCGCGCCCAGTCGCGTGGTCTCACCATCGCCGCCGCGGTCTGACGGTGGGTCCCGGGCGGCCCGCCCGGGACCCACCGCACGAGCTTCTCGTCCGCTCATGGGCGGCCGGGCTGCTCAGCCTTTGCGGCGCAACCGTGGGAGCCGCCAGGAGAGCCGCGGCCGGCCCAGCAAACGGCCGACCTCCCCTTCGGCCTGTTCCACATCGGCCTCGCGCTGCACAGGGAGCACCATTACCCAGGTGGGCATCGTCAACTTGTTGGTGTGCGGTTACTTGAGGGTGTGCGGGGGTGTGCTGGGCTTGGTTTCCGCCTCTGGTTCAGGCCTCGGTGGGCATGGCGGTAGTGCCGGTGATCTCGTTCCAGGTTCCGAAGCGGTGGCGCATCTCGGTGCGGTAGCCGGTGGCGGTCATCCGGTGGCGGCGGGGCCGGAAGTGCGGTGAGATCTGGCTGAACGCGGACAGGAACCTCTGGGTTCTGCCGACTGTGCGGAAGCCCTTCATCGCGCGTTCGCGCTGCCTCGTCGGCTGATGGGAGTTCTCCGCACAGTTGTCCAGGCCCTTGTGGGAACGGTGATCGACCGAGGACATCAACTCTCTGTGGGCGACGCCGTAGGAGCGGAGCTTGTCGGTGACCAGCACCCTGGGTGTCCTCCGCTGCTTCTTCATCAGCTTGGCCATGAATCGCTTCGCGGCCTTCGCGTCCCGCTTGGACTGCAGCAGGATGTCGAGGACAGTGCCGTCCTGGTCCACGGCCCGCCACAGGTAGTGCCGCACCCCGTTGATCTTCAGGAACACCTCGTCCAGGTGCCACTTGTCGCCAGCCTGGGGCCGGCGGCGGCGCAGGGCGGCCTCGTACCGGGGGCCGAACCGGTCGCACCACCGGCGGATCGCCTCATGGGAGACGGTGATCCCGCGGGCCAGGAGCAGCTCCTCGACTTCGCGGAAGGAGAGCGGGAAGCGGTGGTACAGCCACACCGCGTGGGAGAGGACCTCCGCCGGGAACCGGAACCCCTTGTACGACGGCCCGTCCCCGGCGCCCTCCACCACCAGCTCCTCCCGAACGATCAACAAACCCGGCCACCATCCCAGCCCGGAGACCACTCACTCAACTTGACAGTGCCCTCGAACCTGTGGTCAGACGCTGTCGGGTCTCCCGCTGTTTGCTCAGAACAGCGCCAGGTCCTCACTGCTGGTGTCCGCGATGACTGGCCGGAACCGGGTGGGGAGGCCGTCCAGGCGGTCGGGTCCGGCCGCGGCGGCAACGGCAGGGGCGGTCTCGGCCAGCCAGGTGCCAAACCGCTCGGCGGCTTCGCGGTAGGGGACTCGCGCCAGGACACGGTGCTCGCCGGAGGGGCAGAAGTCGACGGCGACAGTGAGCAGGCAGGAACGGGGCGCACTCTGGCTGCCCGTCCAGGACACGCGCAGCACACCACAGGGTTTGCGCCCTCGGGAGCCGCGGGGGTCGCGGTGGGTCGGGCGCAGCGATCGGCAGGCTATGTGGGCGGTCCATGCGGCGAGGTGTGGCAGTGGCAGAGTGGTGCGGGTGCGGCAGCCGGGGCAGCGGTGCCAGTGGTGGAGCCAGTCGGCGGCGTGGGTGTGGAAGAGACGTACGTAATGGTCGGCCACGCGGATGTCGTTGCTGTACAGGTGGTCGGGTCGTTCTTGTGTGTTGCAGGAGTGACAGACGGGGGCGCGGACGTAGCCATGTTCGTGGCAGTGGTCGAGTACGGCGGCGGGTGCGGTGCGGCAGATGGCGCAAGTCCACCCAGCCACCTTGCGGGAAATGCCGGCTTTCCTGCTGAGTACCGAGTACAGGTAGCCTTGCAGTTCCCCGTTGTACGGGCGCAGTGGGACGGTCGGGCCGTCGGGGCCCGTCGTCTGCCGGCCGGCGGCGGCTCGGGCCTGCCCGCGGCGGGAAGGCGGCTCGGTGACAGCTGCGCTTTCCTGGCGGGTCCGCGCGGCTTGCAGCCACTGCGCTTCGGTGTGCTCGGCCGCGTCCAGCAGCCTGACCACGGCGCGCGGCAGCCACCATGTCCGCGCCGTTTGGTCGCGGGTTTGCTCCACGAGTTTCCGCCGCCAGTCGATCCCCGCCAGATGGTGCAGCTGGCCGCCTTCACCTCGTGCTGCCCGCCCGTTGTCGCTCAAATCCTGCAGTTCCTGGGTGATGCGCTGGCGCCACCGCAGCGGCATTCCGTCCATGTGCTCCTGCTTCGGCGCGCCACGGAACGGACCGATGCGGACCAGATCCCGGCGGTCCATCTCAACCGTGTTCAGTTCCGCCGCCGCCCGGCGCACCTCAATCTCCGGAACACCCCATGGGCCGCCGCTTGCCTGCACCGTCGCCACCACACGGCCGCCGAGTAGGACGTACCCCGCCCGGGCATCGGCAGGAGAGCAGGTGAACGCCGCAGAAGCCGTCGGCACAGCGCTGCCGGCCGTCAAGCCGGCCCACAGAGCATCCGCAGCGCCCAGAGTGATCAGGCCGCCCCTGCGCCCGGGGATGACACGCTCTGACATACCGACAGGCTAACGGCCGGCACCGACATACTGATAGTCGGTGATCGACACGCTGCTGGAGCAGAGCTGCTACGTATCCGGCCAGCATCCGTCCCGTATCTCAGCGGCGGTGGCTTCGTTGTCCAGTCGACGCGTGCATGATTCCGTCCTCCGCGGAAGCGCGCCGAGGGCCCCTAGAAACCACCGCCCGGTCAGGGGCCCTCGCCCCATACCGCTACGGGTCAGCGCTCGGCTGCACGGGCACGCAGGCGCGCCATGACCCCCGTGCGCTCCCGGGCGGCCTCGAGCACGCCGACTGCGAAGGCCGCCGAGGACCGTTTCCTGGACTTCCAGGAGGAATGGGGTGTCAAGTATCCGGCGGTCGTGCAGGTTTGGGAGAACGCATGGGCCGAGTTCGTACCATTCCTCCAGTTCGACACGGAGATCCGCCGGATCGTCTGCACGACCAATGCGATCGAGAGCGTGAACGCGCGCACCCGCAAGGCCGTCCGGGCCCGCGGGCACTTCCCGAACGAGGCTGCGGCCCTCAAGTGCGTCTACATGGCTGTCATGAGCCTTGACCCCACCGGGCAGGGCCGCAAACGCTGGACCATGCGATGGAAGCCCGCACTGCAGGCCTTCGACGGCCGACTCTCCGTCGGCCGCCGATAAGTCACACCACACGAGTTACACCGTTGGCTGGCTCTGACTCACTTCCGGTGGTGACGTATAGTAGCGCTCGTTACTTGCAGTGATTCGCCCAGTTCACGCTGGAACCCAGCGACATGGACCCTGAGCGCGCCGCAGGCCGGGACGGCGGCTTTGGGCGGACACCCCAGTGGCTCGACCAGACACTTTTGTCATGACTTTCCGTCACCACCGAAAGTGAGCCAGAGCCGTTGATTAGACACTCCCGGCCAGCTTTGACAGGTCGACCAAACGGTCCTTGAATGTTGTCCAGGGTGACGGTGGGCTGCGGACGACGGGGATCTCGCGGAAGACGGTGGCCCGCAGCGCCTCGGTAACGTTCCATGTCCATGACGCGTTGTAGATCCGCTTGTCGTCCCGGTTGTAGGTGTGGGTGTCAGGGTCGCGCTTCTGTCCGGGCGGCTGGCGTTCGCGCCCCAGGATGTTTCCCGACGCGAGGTCGCTCCCCAGCAAGAACCTACTTTCAAACGGCGGGTTGGTCGGGCGGGAGCACGCGGCTACGAGGGCTTTCTCCATGGCTTCTCCGCCGAGACACCGAAGGCGCCTTTGTTCGCGCCTGCCTGAGCCTTGACTTCCTTCGGCACTGGCCCCACACCGACATAGAGCTCCCACTTAACGGACGAGAGGACGGTGAAATCTGCCTGCACCTTAGTTTCGAGCTTCCATCCGCGCTTCTGCAGGCGGTCGGTGAAGAGGAGGAGCTCGGCATGGCGGGGGACCTCGCGCGTAAAGATTCCACCGCTGGCCCGGCGAGGGGGAAACCCATCGGCGGTTTCACGCGGGTCCTCGATGACGCGCAGGTGGTCTTCTCCGATGCCTTCGAAGGCGATGCGGAGGTCGTCCACCACCTGGTCCGCGGTCTTCTCGATGGCCGGCGACGCCTTCGTGTTCGGTGACGGCGATGTTGTCGCGGAGACTGTTGCCTGGCCTGCCGACGGCGTCGCTGTCCCGTCGCCGTCCCCGCAGCCAGTGAGCAGCAGCGCCGCCGCAAGCGTGCCTGCGGCCGTGGAGCCTCTGAGCCCTCTCAATGTCCACCCCTGTGTGATACAGACCCGGTACGGAACACCAGGTCAGAAAGCGGGAGTCTGCCACGGCCGAGTACTCACTCGCACATAGGTATCGGTATGCCCAGGGCACGGGAGGTCGGTGGAGTCTCATGGCCCAGTCAAGCCATCAGCGATTTTGAAAACCGTCGTGGCAGCGATGTCACCGCGGGTTCAAATCCCACACCCACCGCAGGTGAACGGCCCCTGACCAGCCAACTCGGTCAGGAGTCGTCGGAATGTCCAATCACCGTGATCGCCCGGAGATCCCCGTGATTCCCCGCTCGATGGGGCACGGAAGGAGCACGGAGACCACGCAAGCTGAGCTGGTCAGGGACACTGCGGGGTATCAACCGCGCCGTCACCACAACAGCCCCGGCTTCGGATCCGGGCACCTGGCGACCCGGCGTACGAGGAAGGCCACCACGTACACATGCTCTGGCGGTGTGCGGAAATCGGCCGGGGCCACGCGTCGGTCGGCCTGGCTGGGGGGTGGTGGGAGGTCCGGCAGGGGGATGCGGTCGAAACGGGCGGCGCGGAGGCGGCGGTCGAGAGCCGGGGACGGGCTCAGGGCCCCGGCGGGCGTGGGATGCCTGCCGGTCGAGAGCCCGCCGGAGGACCAGCGGCGGGAGTTTCGGCAGCAGGCCCGGCGGTCGTTCACGCCCAGGGATCTTGAGGAATCCCAGGGGAGACCCGCCGTCGCCCGACGGCGCGGGGCCTGCGTCCGAGGCGAACCAGACGGCGATGTTGCGGGCGAGGACCAACCCGGTGATGAAGCACGGGAGTTCACCGGCGGGCGGGTCGGCGCCGTCGCTGAGCAACCGACCCGGTTCGGCGAAGCGCCAGTGGCGCGAGGCGAACAGGGCCGGGCTCAGCCACTCCCGCTCGATGCCGACGCTCGTGTACTCGAACTCCATGGCACCGATCGACGGGCGGCCCGAGCCGCCGAAAGCCGCGCGTGCCGACGCGGGCGCCCGGGCCGCGAGGTCGGCGAACTCGCCGGAGTCGACACGGATCAGCGGCCAGCCGCCGGTGAGCGCGCCGGAGGGCCGGAACGGTGTCGGTACGAAGCGCGCGCCGTGGCTGTCGGAGTGGAAAAAACCTCGCGCGGCCCCACCGCCTTGTTCAGACGGGCGAAGAGCGTGCTGGCCGAGCGGCTGCCGAGCTCCCGTTCCACCTCCTGGCAGCGTTCGATCTCGCCCTTGTGACCGTCGCTCTCCCACTGCGCCATGCGCTCGGCGACGATCGCACGCAGCACCTGTTCCTGTGTCTGCCAGGCCTTCTTCGCGTCGTCGCTCGACGGGGCGTCGGCGGCCAAGGCACGGTTCGCGTACTCCTGGGCCGCGGTGAACCAGGCGTCGCGCAGCATCCGGTAGGCGACCAGTTCGGGGCTGGGGACACGGGTGCCGTCCTGTTCGTCGTAGAGGTAGTCGAGCGCCTTGGCGAGGCGCTCCGACTCGGCGGCGGTCAGCGGATCAGACGTGGCGACCTCGGCCCGGTCGAGCACGTCCAAGTACGGTTCCCACACGGGCCGTCCGGCCCCGGGCACCCACAGCGGACCAGTCGGTATCAGGCTGACCAACTGCGAGAACTCGGCGAGCAGCCGTACGTCCTCTGCGGTCTTCGGCGCCGAGAGGCGGCCGAGCCGGTCCGTGTCGAAGGCGCACGGGGCCATAGGGACGACCGCGGTCAGATCGGTGGAGCTGAAGACCTGGCTGACCTTCCCGGCCAGGCCGAGCAGAGCACCTGCGTCGATCCCGGCCGGGAGCGCGACGGACATACCCGCGCCTGCTACTCGAAGTCCTCGGATTTCAGCTGTGGATCGGGCTGCGGCATCTTGTCGAAGAGGTGGTTGACCACGGCGATGCACTGGATGCCGGGCATGGTCAGCTCCTCGTCCTGCAGCTTCGAGGTGTACGAGTTGCGGCTTGTGCTGTGGGTGGCGCTGCCGCCCAGCATGAAGATACCGCATCCGATCGCACCGCCTCCGCCGATCGTGCTCGTGGCATCACGGTAGGCGTCGGCAAACTTCTTCGACCGGATCTTCACGTTGCGTACGAACAGGGCCGAGGTGGGATAGCCCACTAGGCTGCCGTGCGGCGGACGTGCCCCGTCACTGGGCATGTCCATCCCCCAGCCGCCGGATCCCGGCTCGAGGGTCCATCCCTTGCTCGTGAGGAAAGCCATGCTGAGCCAGGGCCTGGCGATGATGACTTGGGTGATTTCGTAGCTGAGGGAGAAGTCGTCGAGTTCGAGCGAGCCCTCGGTGACCGTCTCGCTGCCCTGGGCGCCACCGCCGATGTGTACGACCCCCCAGTTGATGTTGGCGCCCGCCGACCAGTCCGTGCCGCTGGTCTCGCTCAGCCGCTCGCACGTGTTGTGAGTGATCTTCAGGGTGGTCCAGCCGGGAGCCTTGGCGAAACCGCCGGGGATGGCCGTGGTGAAGTGGAACGGCAGGCCGGTGGCGACGTTGGTGAGCTGTGCGGCCGCGAACAGCTGCTGCATCTGCCGCTTCCACAGGAGCATGCTGCGCTGCGTCGTCTGGTTGATGTACGCGTTGATGCTGTCGACGCGGTTACGGAATCCGTTGGCCTCCCAGGCGTCGAGGGCCCGCTGCACGCCGTTCAGGTAAATTTGCCCGTTCTTCTCGAAGTCCTTGGCTGCGGCAAGGCCTTCAGTGCCCGTGGCGGTCTCCGCGGCGTTGCGCTTGGCGTTGTAGGCCATCACCGCGGCGTCGTACTTCTGCGCGTAGAAGTCGTACTTCTTCTTCATGTCGCTCGGCACGGGGAGCTCGACCTCTTGGTCCGTCGAGAAGTCCGTGTACGTCTGCATGGTGATGAGCTCCGCCCGCGCCGCAGCCAGCTTCTTCTCCACGGCCTCGGAGAGGTTGACCTTGGTGACCTTGGACATCCGCAGGATCTGGTCGTAGACGTCGCTCAACCGGATCTGCTCGCCGTGCAGCAGGATCTCCTCCTGCGTGCCGCGTTCGTACGCCTGGGTCGCCGACGGCCGGAAGTCGAAGAGCATCGCGAAGTTCCAGGCCTGGTTGTTCAACCGGTTCACGTCCTCGGCCGTCTTCGCCGAGTTCAGGCCCTTCTCGGCGAATTCGAAGTCCTCCGGCGAGAAGACACAGGCAGGCTGCAGCCAGGACAGGAACGCCCGCGAGTTCGCCGGAACCTTGGCGTCACCGCCGAGCACCGTCTCCCGGATCTGGTTGCGCAGGGCGGCGCCCAGGGTGTTGAGCGAGATCGGCATCACAGTCTCCCCACTGCTGTTCCGGAGTCCCACATCGGGCCAAGAGCACACGGATTCGTGGCGTGCCCAGTGATTTAAGGCCGCCCGGAATTCCCGTCAACGCCCAATTCCAGCCACCGGCATATCTCACCAGTACCGGACGCAAGGGACCCGACAAACATCGCCTTGTGCGCTCTGGCGGCGCGAGCGGTTCGGCTGAGGCTCTCTACGCCTGCGTCAGATTCCTCTGTATTGAGGAGCCCGGCATCGAAGCTCTGCCCCGACGCGGTGGCGAGACAGTTCGAGGCGTCTGGTGAACCCCGGAAGCGCCGGTGATCACCATGGCCAGCCACATCATCCACGTCTGCTTCGAGCTCCCACCAGGCCACGCCTGCAACCTGCTGCAGCACCTGCGCAGGCTGCTGGAGGACATCACCCCGCAGGTGCAGATCCTGGAGCCAGACAGCGCCGTCCTCCACGTCACCGGCGCGCTGCGCTTCTTCGGCCGCGATCCTGCCGAGATCGCTGCGGTATCCGGATGGGGGCGGGCTGACCGCAGAGCAGCGCAAGCGCCGGGAAGAGGTGCGGACGCTGGCGCCGCCCGCGGATCCGGCGGACATCGCCGCAGCCGAACGCGTCATCGGCCGGCCACTGCTGAAGCCCTTGGCGATATCACTGTTGCGGCACGACGGTCTCCTCGACCAGCGATTCTCGCTGCTGCCAGGGTTCTACAGACCGATGAGTGCACGCGAGATAGCGGCTGAGTGGCAACTCTTCACCCGCTTCTACAACAAGCGTACGGCGGACGAGGAAGGAGAGGAGGCGGACCACGCCTTCATGAAGATCGGGGCCAGCCACGTCCTGTACGGACATCCGCAGTTGATCCCCATCGCGCGGGACCTCGGCGGGGGTCACCTCGTGCTGGACCACCGTCCCGAGATCGACCGGGGGCGCGTCCACGAAGCCGAGGCCGTGGAAGGCATTATGCGCGGCATCCGGTCCCAGGCCGTCGCAGTGGCCGTGCCGTAGCGGGTGGTGTCCGTGGCGGTCGTGACGTCGGGCTCGTGCCAGCTGTCGGGCTTCTTGAACGTGAGGACGCCGCCATGCCGGCGAGGGCGCCCGCCCCGGGGACCCGGCCGGGCGGGGCCGGGGTCGCGGAGCATGACCCGGTCCGAGCGCAGGCGCCCGACCAGCACGACGGGAAGGTCGGCGAGAGCGTGGGTCAGGTAGGCGACGTCGTAGCCGGAGTCCATCACGATCAGGATGTCCGGATCGCCCGGCCTCCAGTGGCCTGCGCTCGTCAACCGCTCGACAGCATCGCGGAGTTGAGCGGAAGTGACGGTGGTCGCGTCGTCGGCCGGCCCCAGGCGGACCGCGTCCAGGAGAGCGACCCAGGAGGTGCGGCCGGACTCCAGGGCCGCGACGAAGGAGTAGGGCCAGCCGGGCACCAGCTGGTCCGTCTTGCGGTCGCCGCGTCCGTAGACGTGGCAGAAGAGTCGGTCGCCGCTGGTGGGAGCGTCGGGTCGCAGCCAGTGCGACACGTCCACGGCGAGGACGATCCGCCCGTCGGCCGCCTTCGGTAGCGGCAGGCCCGCCAGCACGCGGCGCAACCGTGTCGGCTCCAGCCAGCCACGGTCCAGGGCCGCGTACAGCGCACCGTGCCCGCGCCGGTGCTCGACCGCCAAGGAGAGCTCGACCAGGGTTTTCACCGGCCCGTCCGCGCACAGCACCGCGTCGGTGAGCTCGAAGAGCGCGTCCGCGCGGCTGTACAGGCAGTCGTAGAACTCGACACGAAAGTGGGACAGGACGCCCAGTGCGGCGTCGGCGGGACCTGCAGGAGCGAGACTCTTCACCAGCGGCCGTTCCTTCACGCGACGTTGCTCGACACCTCGAAGCGTGAAGAACGGCCGTCCTGCTGTCCCTCGAAGAACACGAGATCAGCGGGTCGAGTGTAGGGTCGGGGGCTGGCGCGGTGGCGGAGTACGTCCGCTCCGTTTCCAGCCCCCGCCGCATCGAACCGTGCGTGCGGTTCTCCCGCACACGGCTCACCGATGCCGTTCACCGCCAACATTCGGCCTGCCCCGCCAGTCCTGGAAGGGTCTGGGGGCGACGACGGTCCCGTGCAGAGCGATCAGTCCCAACGAGTCGGAAGCCGCCTGAGCGACCACTGACCAGCCGAATTTCCGGCTGCGCCGGTGCTTCTTGGCGATGAACCCGCCGATCCGCATCCGCGCGTACGAGCCGATTCTGGTCAAACCGGCGGGCCGAGTTCCCGAACCGGAAATACCCGGCCCACCCGCGCAAGAACGCGTTCACGTCCTCCACAATCACTTTGACCGGCCGCAACATCCTGCGCCGCTCCATCAGTTCACGAATCCGGTCGCGGGCATGCTGCACCGCCCTGTCCGAGGGCCAGCGGGCGAGGAAGGCGATCGGGCGCCGCCCACCGCGAGGCCGGGACGTGACCCACCGGTGGTGGAAGCCGAGGAAGTCCACTCCCTCGCCTCCGACCTGCAGGTGCACGATCCTGGTCTTGGCCGCCTTCGGCTCCAGGCCGAGTTCGGCCAGCAGAACCTTCAGCCGCCCAAGGGCGGCTTCAGCCTGCTCACGGGTAGCACACATCACCACAGCATCGTCGGCATAGCGGACCAGAACCCCGTGACGGCGCACGTCCCATGCCCGGTCCAGCCGGTGCAGATAGACGTTCGCCATCAACGGTGAAACAACACCGCCTTGGGGGGTTCCGATCACCGGCCGACGAACCTGCCCGTCCGCCATTACCCCGGCCCGCAGCATCGCGCGCAGGAGTTTGAGGACCGACCGGTCGCAGACGCGTTCCTCGACCGCCTGCATCAACTTCTCATGCGGAATCGCCTCAAAGCAGTTGGCGATGTCCGTCTCCACCACCCAGCGCCTGCCCCGCCATGCCTCGTCCACGAGGACCTGAAGGGCATCGTGCGCTCCGCGCCTGGGCCTGAACCCGAACGAACACGGGAGCATATCGGCCTCGAAGACCGGCTCGAGCACGATCTTCAGTGCGGCCTGCACGATGCGGTTGCGGACGGAAGGAATCGACAGCGGCCTCTGTTCCGTGGTTGTGCCGGGCTTCGGGATGAACACCCGGCGCGCGGGCAGCGGACGCCAGCGGCCTTCCTTCAACTCAGTGGCCAATTCGCCGAGAAGCCGGTCGATGCCGTACTCCTCGACCTGCGCGAGAGTGGTGGCGTCAATGCCCGGAGCGCCGTTGTTCCGACGCACCGTCGCCCACGCGCGCCGCAGGACGTCCCTGCGGTGGACCTTGTCCCCCAGCGCGTGGAACCGTCGTCCGGGATCGGCCTTGGCCGCCCGGTAGAGCGCATGCTGCAAGGCTCGGACCGGATCCAGCTTCAGGGATCCCGACGTGGCGGAACTAGCCGATGTGGCACTCACCAAGCCCCTCCAGACAACCTGCGCATCGACGAAGCAGCGGCCCTTCCCCTGGCTGGCGGTTGTGTTGTCCGCCGGCTCATCGCGGTACTACGGCCGCCTCCGACGCCCACCCGGCTCGCGCCCACTTCCCGGGGTGCGCCTCGGTATGCACCGGGCGAGTCAGTGCACGGCGAGGGGACAGCCGCTGGCGAGGCGTGGCGCTTGCTTTGCGGCCGATCAGATGCGCCAGGTGCGGATGCGGTCCGCGGTCTGGTACACGGTGGCCTTGCCGGCCTGGATGTCGCGGACCAGTTGCACCAGCGCCCCGTACGGGGGGTCGATGCCTTCGCCGCAGGCGTGCATGTAGGCGACCGTGACCTGGCAGGCGAACAGGCTGTTGCAGTACGGCAGCGGCTGCAGGCGCACCAGGGTGTGCAGCAGCGCGGCGGCGCGCCACGCGGCGTCGGGCTCGGCCGCGACGGGGCGGGGGATGCGGGTCTTGTGGCGGGCCACGGCCGCGACGAGGGCGGAGTAGTCGACGACCGTGAGGTCTTCGGGGATGGACTGTTCCTGGATGTCCAGCAGCCAGGGGATGTCGATGTAGAGCACCATCAGGCGGCGTCGGCTCCCTGCTGGCAGTCGGCCGGGGGGATTTCGTCGGGGAACGCTTCCGTCAACGGCGATCTGGTCGAGCACGAGCCCGACGATCCGGTCGTAGGATTCCAGCGCGCTTGTTCACTGCCTGCTCCTTGTCCGCCCGGCGCAACCGCGCCGGGCAGCAAGCACCCGTTCCTGAAAGCGGGTGACGGATGGGCGTGTACTGACTGCACGCCCATCCGTCACCCTAGCGGTCTAATCCGATGGAATGCCCTGATAAGTCCGCCATTCGGGTGACATGGGTTTCCCCGGCACGGTGTGCGTCTGCGGGCGTTCACGCAGTTCACATAGGGTGTTCCCTTTCCCGGATGGCTCTGGTGATGGGGGCGGGGCGGGGAAGCAGCTGCCCGTCGAGGTAGAGGTCCACGTGCTCGTTGTAGAAGGCGAGGCCTGCGATGGGTGACACCTGACGGGTCGGAAAGTCGTACGCGCCTGTCCGCGGGGAGACGACGTGGTCCCTGCTGTGCCGGGTGGCCACCGCGTACGGCATCCAGCCCGAGCAGGTGCTCGGGCACTTCACGGTCACCGGCTCCCGTCCCCGGCACGAGAGCGGCGCAGTGCGGGCCGATGTGGAGCTCCTGCTCAACGGGGCCGGACAGCGAATGCTGACAGAACTGAGCGGGGTCGGCCTGGAGGTACTGAGCCGGGCGTTGCCGGCCTTTTCCGTCGAGGACACCAAGGCCGGTGGAGACGAGGGCGTGGCGCGTGCGGTGTGGCGTGTGGGCGGGGCAGTGGCGGGCCGGTGGCGTTCGGGTGCCGGTTGTGCGCGGCACGGCGCTGCGGGACCGGGGCGCGGGTCGTACGCTACACGCCGCGGTGGGATCGGGTGTGCGCACGGCATGCACTGTGGCGGCTGGACGCGGACGCCGACCAGGTCCTGGAGCATCTGGATCTGCGCGGCCTGCCAGAAGTGCTGGCCGCGCGGAGGCGGTGGGCGGTTGTGGCTCGGCGTGCGGGGCGGGCTGAGGTGGAGGCCGAGCAGATGTTCGGCCTGGCGCACGCGGTCGTGGCGGTGGTGGGACCAGGCCCTGTACTGGGAGCAGGAGAAGAGAGGCGTTGCCCTGGGGCGGAGCTCTTGGCAGATCTCCGGCCCAGAACACTAGAGCAGTGCTTCCGGGCCTGCGTCGACGTATCCGAACTCACGGCCCACGTGCACCAGGGCCCGGCGCAGCAGGTTCCTGCGCTCGTCGGCGGTCAGGCGCGGTGGGGCGGTGATCGTGACGGCCATGGCCGTCCGGTCGTCGCCGTCACCAAACGGGGTGAGGTCGAGGACCTGTGTCAGCGGCGGCAGGACTCCGTTCGGCTCGGACCGCTCACTGCTGAGGCGCAGTTCGATAGTGGGCGGAGCGGACCAGTGCAGATCGGGTGTGCCGATCGCTTCGGGGAGCAGCTCAGCGGCGGTTTCCCACGCGCCGAGGAGTACTGCCTGCGCCTCTTGCAGGCTCAGCCGAGTGTCCCAGCCGAGCTGGAGGAGTGTTGCCCATGCCTGCCTGTCGTCGATGAGGACTTCGGCACACACGACGACCGAGGACTCCATCGTCGTCGGCAGGGCGAGCATGGCGGCGGCCTGCAGGGCAGGGGTGCCCTCCGTCGTAGCGAGAGTGCATGTGTAGGAGAGCGACCGGGACGAGTTGAATGACAGGGTCCGCCGCCACTGGGCGGCGGGCAGGTCAGCGGCGCGGCGTTGGGAGAGAAGCGTCATCGCTCCGGCCAGCTGGCTGTTGGGGAGCTTCCGCTCCAGGTCCAGTCGCCGTTGTGTGGTGATCTCCAGTGTGTTCGTGTCCGCCCACGGCAGGGTCCCCACGACGCGGAGGCGCAGGGCCGGAGTCTGGCCGCTCGTCCAGTTCGTCGCGGAGCGTCCCTGCTCGAGACCGAATCTGGGGTGGGGGTGCCAGCGCCATTCGCCGCCGTGCTCCGTGCGCTTGAGGCAGCCGGCTCCCCAGCGTCCACCGGCGAGGTCCAGCGTCTGGGCTTCGGCGTGGATCAGCCAGGGTTCCCGCCCGTCTGCGGACGGGACGGGAAAGCCCATGGCCGCGAACGCGTCTTCGCCGAGGCTGGCGCGGCCAGCAGCCGTGATCGCCTGCCAGACCGGGGCCGCCACGGCGACCGCCGGGCGGCCGGGCATCAGGTGTCGGCGTACAGCCTCATCTGTCCACCCACGTACGAGCTACTGTAATCCGCTCCTGCCGGTCCTTCCTCGACAGGCGACGCGCTGTGGGCCCCGCCGAGGAATACCGCGACCCCACCGACGACGAGTGGCGCGAGTTCCAGCAGCACTTCCACATCCGCAAGCTGGAGCTGGGCGACTGCGCTCGGCCCTACGGAACCCCCTGCCAGCGCGGGCATTCCTGCATCAGATGTCCCATGCTCCAGGTCTCGCCCCGTCAGCGGGCACGACTCGTCGAGATCATCCACAACCTCGGCGACCGCATCGCCGAGGCCCGCTTCGCCCTGGTGATCTGCCGGACGACCTTGTGGTGTTCCGGCAGCCGTAGCGCGCGCCGGTCCTCGAGGACGGCGGGCAGGCCGAAGCGCGCGACGGCGGAAGCGGTCAGGACGATGAGCGGGTCGGTGTCGTTGCCATTGCGGTTCAGTCGCGGCGCGCCGGGCCTGGCCTCGTTCAGCGTCCACTCGACCAGGGCCGGGATCGTCTTGGCCGGGCAGTCCAGGACCAGCCCCTGGGCGCAGTACGCCAGCATCCTGCCGTCCTCCTCGACGTCCAGGACGGCGAGCGGACCGTTGACGAACCGCGGTTCGGCCCCGACGGCCTTGTCCGGCGCGGCCGGACGGCGTCCGCCGGTGCTGCGTCCCGCACCGGTGCGGGACGGTTCGTGAGGGTCCGCGGCGGGGTTGCCTGGACGGGCGGCGCCGCGGTGACCGCGTCCGGGCGTGCCTGAGCAGCGAGGGCCGGTGGGCTCGGCGGTGCCGGGGGCAGCACCGGAATGGCACCGGCATGGGTGGCGGTCAGGCGCCGGTGGGTGGCGGTGGTCGGGCGGTGCCTTTCCGGTGCCAGGTGGCGGTCCCTCCAAGCTGTCCGACCAAGATCGTTCTTGCCCCGATCGGGAAAGAAAGTGGCCTGCGAGCCGAACAGCCGCCCACGCAAAACGCTCAACTGGGGAACCCCAGCCGAGCGTCTCGCTAAGCTCCTGACCACAGCCAGTTGATCACCTGTGTTGCGACGGCCCCTGAAATTCTCCCCTTTGGCTGACGAAGCTTCCTTCGGCCCTGGAAGACAAATCTTTGGCAGGTCGCTAGGTGGTGCAGAGAGGTTATGAATTTGCACACGGGGGCGGCAGGGTGCCGCTAACCTCAATTGTGTTAATCCAGCCGCTTACGCGACTACCCAGGTTGGTGGGGCCTGGAAGGCTGACCAACACGAAGGTCCCGCTGGGTGACACATATGTGCAGTACGCGGTCACTGGACTTCCGGAAGGGTAAACTCCCACGTAGTTAGCGTCGTTGACTGGGTTTGCATTGACGTATGCCCCATACGAGTTGGCGGTGAGGATCGACGGGGAGTTGACTCCCCCGCTGGTCCCGATCGAGTGTCCGCTACCTGCTGCTCCGTTCCCTACGGTCACGTCTCGGCCAGCGTTGTTGATGTTGCTGTTGTCCCCATTGTTAACGATGACTGTGCTGCGGCCAGGATCGTCACCGTCAGTAGCCGCGGCAGCCTGACCGTTAGCCATACCCAACACGCTCAGTACAACAGTGGTACATGACGCGAACCGCACAACAGACTTCACAGAGGATCCCTTCGTGCAGTGAAGTGAGTGTTGAAGCCACTGGTATCCGACCAGCTAACTAAAGGCTTGACGGCAGGAAGAATATGCCTGAGGGATCAATCTAAAGAGGGATCTAATGCGTCCAATAGGACCACATGTACGTAGGTGCTGGCGGTGAGCCCGGTGTGGCGGTCAGGCGCCGTTGGGTGGCGGTGGTCGGGCGGGGGCCTTTTCGGTGCCTGGGTGCTCGTGCAGGGAGCCTCGGGCAGGGCCCACCCACGTAGATGGGAGGAGCAAGATAGTGGTTACTGATCCCAGTAACCGGAAAAGCCGCCCGAGCACGGGCGGCTTTTCGGCGACCACCGGGGGTCGTCGTCAGGGCGTCGGCGCCATCCGGCGTCGGGTCCGGTGGACGTGCTCGACGAACGTCCGCGCGCCGGGAGCAGAAGCGCCGGCGGCACCTCGATTCCGGGCTCGTCCTCCCGGCCTCCGTGGTCGTGTGCTCCTGGCCGTCCGTCACTACCCGACGACAACCCGAAAACCTCAGTAAGACTCCAACCAGGCCGGGCAGCTCGCCTCGATCACCGGCGACTACGACCACCGCGTGGAGCGCCGCGAGTTGGGCGATCCGTCCAACCTGATCGACACGACCCTCAGATACCTGCTGGGTGCCGAGCAGACCATCGTGGTGCCCGGCGCCGAACACCCGGGCGCCAGCGACGATCCCACCCCGGAAGCCAAGGCGGCGGCCGACCTGCAGCAGCGGCTGCCCACCTGGGCCGACAAGGAGCTGTTGCCGCTGCGCATGCAGCAGGCCGAACGGTGCGCGGCGCGCTGCGGGGACAGCGTCTACACCCTGGTGTGGGAGCCGTCGAAACGCCGTGTGCTGCTGCGCATCTACGACCCCGGCTTCTACTTCCCCGAGTGGGACAAGGGTGAGCAGGACTCCGCCGAGTACCCCTCCCGCGTGCACTTCGCATGGGAGTTGCCAGCTGCCCCGGTGCGCGGCCTCAAGGACCGCGTACGGCACATCACTTGCGAGCTGGCGCCGATCGGGCCCGCGACAGCGCCCGGCCGGACCGACGACGGGCATGCGATCCGTGAGCAGGTGGCCGGCGCCGATGGCGACCCGGTGCTGACGGTCGGCGACACCATGGATGCGGTCATCAGCATCGTGACTCGCACCTACCCATGGGTGCCGAGCAAGCCCTCGGCCACGACCTGCTACCTCACCGACGCCGAATGGCTGCTGGAAGACCTCGGCAGCGCCCACGACGTGTTCAGCCTGCCCGGCGACAATGCCGCCTACCGGGTGCGCTCCGACGGCCAGGTCCTCGGCCGGCTCGACCTCATGGTCGACTGCATCCCGGTCGTGCACGTCCCGAACACCGTGCCCGACGTCGCTGCCCATCGACCGCTCCACCGGCCAGCCGCTGCCCGTACGGGTGGAGGCCGGCAGCGTGTGGCAGCTGAACGACAACGGCCGCGTGGACACCCTCGATACCTCCGCGCAGCTCGCCGAACTGCGTCAGCGCGTCGACCACCTACTCGACCGGCTCGCCGCCAACACGCGCCTGACCGCGGCAGGGCTCGGCAGCCTCGACCCGGCCAAGCTGCCGAACGGGTACTCGCTGCAGATCGCCCTCGGCCCGCTCGACTCCCGCGTCGGCGGGATGCGTCTGGCCCGCGAGCACAAGTACCAACTGCTGCTGCGCATCGTGCAGCGCCTGCACCAGGCCGGGCCCACCGTGATGGCGGGCTACTGGGGCCGCAAGGGCGAACTCGAGCGCGCTGCCGTGACCGCAGTCCAGGTCGAACAGGGAGAGCTGGGCTCCGGGATGGGGGCGCTCGCAGCGGACGATGATGCGGGTGCCCTCGGGGTAGTCCGGCAGGTCGACCAGGCCGGTCAGCTCGGCGACCTCGGCGCCTTCGCGCAGCGAGCCGTCCTGCTCGAGGGCGGGGTGTCAGACCTCCTTGGGTAGATGGCAGATCGCTCGGCGGGAGGGGGGCTCGGTGATGGACCATCCGACGGAGAAGGACGTGCGGATGCCGCGGGTGACGGGCCGGGACAGTACGGGGACGGCGCGGCGGGCATGAGAAGGCAGTGCTTCATGGTTCAACCGCCCTGTTTCCTGGGGTATTTCACCATTCACAACTTGCGGAATGACTCGCCCGGGAAGATGATGGAATCATCAGGTCGGGCATTTCACTAAGAGCCGTAACACCGTGGTGGCGATCAGTATCACGCCGCCGACCTCCTTCTTCGCCCGACCACCGGCCGACGGCTGGGTACGCGCTCGCCCTCGCGGTGAGAGACACGCGTCTGAAGGAGACACCATGAACGCGCCGGCCGAGAGCGGGACAGCCGTGCCCCGCTACTGCGCCCAACCTCCGCAGACCCAGCCCGTGTTGCGCCCGGACCTCAATCCGAACCGATCGAGGGCCATACTCCTGGTCCGCGCCAAGTGGATCAACGGCACGGTCCTGCACTACGCCTTCCTCGACCAAGGCGGTGACATCGGAGGCCCGGAGCAGCTGGACGAGGTCCGGCACGCCTTCCAGGCCTGGAAGGCCCTCGGGATCGGGCTGGAGTTCCAGGAGGTGGCCGATCCCGGCGACTCCGAGATCCGCGTCCTCTTCCGGGAGAGTGAGGGGTCCGCGTCGTACGTCGGCCGGGACAATCTGGGCATCGCCACGAACGAGCCGACCATGACGTTCGGCTGGGACCTGACCACCCCGTACGGCAAGGCCACCGCGCTGCACGAGATCGGGCACGTGTTCGGCTTCGCCCATGAGCACCAGAACCCGTTCGCCGGCATCGTCTGGAACGAGGAGAAGGTCTACGCGGACCTCGCCGGACCACCCAACAACTGGCCCCACGAGGTCACGTTCAACAACATCCTGCGCAAGCTGTCGCAGAACGAGGTGACGGGTTCCACCTGGGACCCCGACTCCATCATGGAGTACAGCTTCGGGCCCGGGCTCATCGTGCGTCCAGAAGCCTACCGCGGCGGCATCCCGGAGACGCTGGGCCTGTCCGCCACGGACAAGGAGCGTGTGCTCCAGTGGTACCCGCCGCTCGTCGCCCAGCCAGCCAGACTCCAACCGTTCCAGTCGGCGCCGGTGCAGCTCGCCACCGGGGGTCAGGCCAACTTCGAGATCATTCCACCGGAGACCCGGAGCTACCAGGTCGGCACGTTCGGCAACAGCGACGTCGTCCTGGCCCTCTTCGAGGAGACCGCCGACGGTCTGCGGTACGTCACCGCCGACGACGACAGCGGACAGGACCGCAACGGACGCCTCGATGTCAAGCTCGTGAAGGACCACCGTTATGTGGCTCGGGCCCGCCTGTACTCCAGCTGGGGCAACGGCTCGATCGCGCTCATGTACTGGTGAGCGGTGGTGGCCGCCCCGGCGTCCGGGGCGGCCACCGGGCGAGGGGCACGGCGCGTGTGCTCAGCCGTGCCACTCCACCTCGAAGACCCATACGTACCGGCCCGACCTCCGGGCCGCCTCGGGCACGTCGATCACCAGCGCGCCCCAGCTCCCGAGCAGACCGACCTCGACATCCTCGACACGGCGATCACCTTGCTGCAGCAGACCGGCCGCGATGCCGCTCTCACCCAATGGCTTTGCGACCTCGCCGAACGCGGCCGCCCCGGAGCCCTGGCACGCGCAGCAGACCTCCTGCAGCACGCTGGCCGCGCCGACGAGGCGGTGACCTGGCTCGTACCTCTGGCCCAGGCGGGATACCTGGGCGCCGAGCTGCTCGTGGCCGAAATCCTGGAGGAATCCGGATGTCTCGACGAAGCCATCACCTGGTACCGGCAGGCCGCCCAGTCCGGCTACCCCAGCGCCCGCAGCGCACTGACACGCCTGTCCGCCACCAGCGCCCAGTCAGCCCCATGACCCGGGGCAGAACACCCGCCGATCGCAGGCCCGTGCATCCGCCACACTTCAGACATGGGTGCCGGGTCAGGGGGTGCTGGGCGTCGGCTGGTTGTCGGAAACAGTTGAGCACCATCCGTCAGTGCGAACCACCAGGTCACTGAGGCTGCGCCGCTAACGCTCAGATGACACTCCCCCGCAGACCAGCAGCGGCCGGGGCACTGTCGAACGAGCGGCGCGAGCAGCTGGAGGACATCGCCCCGTCGTGGTGCCCCGCCTGGCCCGTGGAGTGGCAGCGCGCCTTCCACCTCACCCGGTGCCACCTGGAGGCCAGCGGCACGCTGCCGACCAAGCCCGGCGACGTCGTGCACCAGGGCGAAGACCTGGGCCGGTGGGTGCGCTCGGTCCGGCTCGGCTGGGACAACCTCACCACCGTCCAGCAGTGGATGTGCGAGCAGGTCCTCGGGATCGAGCCCGCGGCCGAGGACGAGAAGCCGCAGCCACGCCGCACGCAGGCCGACAAATGGGGCATGAACTACGAGGTCGCCCGCCAATTCTACCAGCGCGAGGGGCATCTGAGAGTGCCGAGGAAGCACATCGAACGGCTCGTCGGCGGCAACGGGGACGGGAGCGGGGAGTACCAAGAGGTGCGAGAGCTTCGACTTGGGGCGTGGATCGGGAACCAGCGGAGCCGGGCCGCGACACTGGCGCCGGAACGGATCGAGCAGCTCTCCGCCATCGGCATGCGCTGGACGTAGTCCAGCATGTCTGGGCAGCGGGGGCCGGGCAGGGTGATCCTGTCCGGCCCGCTGTCGACGGGTCAGCCGTCCTGCTGTGCAGTCTTCCAGTGCTCGGTCAGCTCGTCTTGATGGGCACCCTGCCGGCGTCGTACACCTGTCCGGTGAGGGCGTTGACTCGGTAGGTTTCGACGGGAGCCGGTGCCTGCGCATCGTCGGTCTGTCCGGCGTGGGGCGATGTCACGTTCACGAGCCAGTAGGGCTTCCACTTGCCGTCCAGGTCGTCCGCCTTCACGGTGACGGCCTTGGTCTGAAACTCGGCGTCGGTGCTTCCGTTGGCCCGCAGCTCCGCCGCCACGGCCTTGTTTACCGCCTCCTCGGCCTGCCGTGCGTCGAGCTTGACCTCGGGGAGGTCTGCGCGCGTCGGGCCGAGGGTCACGTCGATCTGAGATACGCGCCCGGCCCTGTCGATCTGGACGTCCAGCATCCTGGGCATCAGAACGTCGTTGTGAGTCCATCGCCAGTTCGTCATCCAGCCCAGGCTGGCCTTCTCGCCGACGGGATCGGTCTCCTGCACAGTCGCGCTCGTCGCCCATGGGTATTGCCGGCGGGCGTACGCCTGCGCGATCTCATGTGCCTCGCGGTCGGTGGTGGGCGCTTTCGCCCCCTTCACCGGGTATCCCATGCCGGTGGGCCGGTCGCTGTCCTCAAGCAGTACTTTCAGGTGCTTCTTGTCCGGCCAGGAGAGGCTGCCGTTCCCGAACAGCTCGGACTGGCCCTTCTCACGGATGTGCAGGTGGAAGATGACGTCCTTGCACGATGTGTCCAGGCAGGGCTGCTCATACAGCTGGCCGATTGTGTACCGGTCGCCGAACGCTTCCTTCACCGCCGCCTCGACAGCGCGCTTCTGGTCTGTATCCGCCGCGGAGAGGCCGCTGCCGTCAACGTTGGTGAAGGCGAGCATCGGGCGGGCGACGCCCGAGCCCAGCAGGAACAGTGCGAGGGAGGCGATCAGTGCGCCCTTCACGCCGCCCTGCCACAGGAGCGACTTGCGCACGGTGAGTACGGTTGCGGCGATGGCGAGTCCCGCCAGTCCGCCGATGATGTTCATCTCGGCGTCCGAGCTGTCGCACACGCGCCCCAGGCCGTCGACGGTGGCCTGCGTGAATTCGATGGCCAAGGGCAGGGCGATGACGCCGACCAGGGCGGGAAAGGGCCGGCGGACGGCCAGGAGGGCAAGGGCGCCGACAGGCACCATCATCGCCAGGTTCCACAGCCCCTGCGTGGTGTGGAAAGGCTCGGCGAACTGATGGTTCAGGACGCATACGTCGCTGGCCGGGCCGGCGCCCATGAAGGTGACGCCGAGGACACCGGTGACGGTGAAGGCGAGTCCAGACCACCACAGGCCGTGAGTGTTGCCCAGCCGGCGAGCGAGCACCCATGCCGCACCCCCGAGAATCAGGGCGGTCAATGTGCACGCGACCAGATAGCCGACGTGATGCTGGAAGATCGCGGAGAACACGGCGCGGTCCTTGCGTAGTCAGAGTGAGGTAGGCAGGGCCGCAGGCCCCGCCTGATCAGACGGAGCCTGCAGGGTGCTGGTTCCAGCAGTGCGTGGTCGGCGTCTGGAACGTGCCGCCGCTGTAGTTGAAGACACCGGTCATGCTCTTGCAGTAAGCGCTGCTACCCACGCCCCACGACTTCAGCACGGTCTGGCCCGACCTGATGGAGAAGTAGGAGGAGTACGTCGTAGATCCTTCGACCAGGCCACCGTCGAAGCCGGGGATCTCCCAACGGTAGGCCTTCCCGCGGTCATGTGACACGGGACAGCAGAGACATCCCGTACGGAGGTGTGCCTGCCGGTCCCGCAGGCGACTGCGACGGCGCGGTCAGCTTGCACCGTAGACGCAGGAGTTGCCTGCGGTCATAAGCGTGCCGACCCAGTAAGCATCCTTGTCCATGATCCGCATCTCCTTCATGAACGTCAGGAGACCTTGCCAGTGCACAGGATCCGGCGCAGAGTCTCCCGGCCGACCATCGCCACCACCTACCTTGTGCTTGGCCAGTTGCTCGGCGAGCTTGCCACGGGTGCGGGCGGCGGCTTCGAGCGCGTCGGTGACCAGCTCGGTGCGCATGTGGTCGGCGATCGACCAGCCCACGAGCCGCTTGGAATGCAGGTCCAACACCGTTGCCAGATAGAGGAATTGACCGTCCCCGACGGTGAGATACGTGATGTCGCCCACGTACTTGGTGTACGGCACCGGGTCCTCGACCGAAGCGGCCCCGCGGCCCGAGATCCTGAGGCTGCCCGGCACCACCGAAGACCACCCCATGGACATGTGGGTCCTCACCCCGCAGCTGTGGGAGGACCTCCTGGTCCAGCACGGCCTCACCATGGAGGCGGTCACCGCGATCGACTCCCCGAAGCCGGACAACCGCGTCTCCTACCGGCTGTACTCTGCCCGCCGCCCGCAGCGCGTACCGAGCCGCCCCCGCACCAGCGCACCGCCTCCGCCGAACACCGCGCTGGGGGTCGGTGTGATCGTGCACAGCCCGGACGGAGTCCTGCTCGGGCAGCACCGGCGCCGTACGTGGGAGCTCGCCGGCGGAACTGTCGAGCCGGGCGAGACCTTCGCCCAGGCCGCCGTCCGCGAACTCCGCGAAGAAGCCGGCCTCCTGGCCGACCCCGATGACGTGCAGGTGCTGGGGACACTCCTGGACCGGGTGGGCGACGTCGTACGGCTCACGGTGCCTGTCCTGATCACTCGCTGGTCCGGCGTCCCGCAGCAGCGCGAGGAGGCCATCGGCGCCTGGCGGTTCTGGCCCCTGGGCGCCCTGCCCCAGCCGCTGTTCGTTCCGAGTGCTCAGTGCCTGACGGCATGGGATCCGGCGCTACCGCTCGACCATCCGCCCGCCCACTTCCAGCCCTACAGCCCATGACATTGCTAGTCGACCACGTTCGCCCGCACCCCTGCCCCTGACCAGCGTCACGAAAGAAGGCATCACGCCCATGACCCCACCATCCATCCCGGCCCGGCCGTCCCTCCTGGGGGTGTTCGCGCACCCGGACGACGAAGCGCTCTTGGCTGGCGGTGTGCTCGCGCAGCACGCCGCCTCCGGTGCCGACACCGCCGTCGTCACCGCGACCTGGGCCTCAGGCAGCCACCGGGCCGACGAGCTCGCCGACGCCCTCAGGGTCCTGGGCGCCGGGGAACCGCGGATGCTGGGCTATGCCGACCACCGCATCCCCGAATCCGCCCCCGGCCGACTGCGGTTGTGCGACGTCCCGGTCGACGAGCTGGTGGAGGTGCTCGTCGGACACATCCGGGCGGTGCGCCCTCAGATCCTGATCACCCATGATGCCTATGGCCAACTGACCGGGCGTCCCGATCACGTACGCACCCACCAGGCCGTCACCCTCGCCTTTCACGCCGCGGGCCTGGAGCACCGCTGCCCGGATGCTGGCGCCCCGTGGCAGCCCGCCGCCCTCTACGCCGCGGCCACGCACCCACACTCGGGCGTGGGCGAACTCGGCGCGTTGTTGGAGCGGGTCGGGAAGAAGGTGTTGTCCGTCCCGGACCATCACGTCACCGTTACGGTCGACGTGAGCGGCCATCTCGAGCAGAAGTGGGCCGCGATCCTCGCGCACCGCGGTGAGGTCGCCCGCGAACGGCCCCTCCCTGGCATTCTCGCCCGCCTTCCCGAAGGCGACCGCAACCAGATCATCCAGACCGAGCACTTCACCCGCCTCACCCCCGGCCCCACAAAGGGCGACCCAGCCCAGCTGATCATCTGACACCCCGGCCCCGTGCCAGCCGCCCCTTCACCGCCCACGAGCAAGCACTCACCGATTGGAGAGAGATGACCACGACTTCTGCGCCCGACGAACTTCCCAGTGTGGCGATGACCGAGGAGGCGTACGGGGCGCTGCGCGCCTCGGCCGCCCTGTGGGCCGGAACCTCCGTGCTGATCACCAACCAGCGCGGGCAGGTCCTGATCCAGCGCGTCGGCTACCGGCCCAGCTGCCTGCTGCCCGGCGGCGCCGTCGACAAGGGCGAGTCCCCCGCCCAGGGCGCTGCCCGCGAGCTGGAGGAGGAACTCGGCGTCACGGCGAACGTCACCCGCGGGCTGGCTGTCGACTGGGTCTCCCCCGCCGGCCGCTCAGCGTCCCCCGCCATGAAGTTCCCCGGCAAGCTCCTGCACGTCTTCGACGGCGGCGCCTGGGACGAGGACCAGATCGCGGCAATCCGGCCCGCACCGGGCGAGATCGAGGCCGTCGAGTTCGTCGAACCCGCTGACCTGCCCGCTCTGATGTCTCAGGGCGACGCCCGCCGCGCCCTGTCCGCGCTCCGCGCCCGCATCAGCGGCGCCGGTCCCGCGTTCCTTGAGGACGGGCTCCCGATCGCCCCCACCGTCCTTGACCAGGTCGGCGCCCTGCGCACCGCCCGAGCCCGTCACCACTTCCCCTTCCCCCCCGCCCCGTCCCCGAAGGCCTCACGGTCCGCCAGTCCTGGGCGTGGACCTTCGCCCCAGACGGGCGTGTCCTCGTCCTCCTCGAACCCGACACCGGCGCGGCCTGCCTGCCCGGCGGCACTCTGGAACCCGCGGACTACGCAGACCCCGAGACCACGTTGCTCCGTGAAGCCCGCGAGGAGGCCGCCGCCGAGCTGGCCGGCACCAGATATCTCGGGTACCTGTCCGACCCCGACGAACCCTGTGCGCGCGTCCGCTACGCCGCCGCCCTCACGAGCCTCGGCCCGGCCCCTGTCGATCCGGCCACCGGTCGCACCTACGTCCGAATCCTGGCTACCCCGGAGCAGGCCCTGGAACTCTTCGACTGGGGGCCAACCGCGGCCGAGCAGCTCCAGGCAGTCCACCAGGCCCGCATCCTCCTCGGCATTCCCCAGGCCGGTCGTCAGCCTGTCACCGAACTCAGCGCCCCCACTACCTGGTAGCGCAGCACCGCCCGAAGCGAAACCAGCCGAATCCAGGACCCCCATGTCCGACGTCGCTCCCTCGGCCGACCAGCCATCTGCGCACCGACGCCCGCTCAGGAAGAGACGATCCCATTGGGGCACCGTTCCCGGCCGGCGCAGGGCGGGCAGGTGGACGGCATGCCGCAGCCGCCGCCGGGATCATCCTCGGCCAGAGCGGCTGCGGGGCCCGGTCGCGACCCTGCGCGGCATCTCCTACGAGGGCGGCGTGGCGGCGATGTGCCACCACGGGCCGTGACGCTGCTCGGGGCCGTCGCCCTCCACATCGCGGCCCAGCCATCCCCGTCGCCGTCACGCCGGGAGCCGCCGGAGCAGCTCGCCGGTCCCCGTGTCTGGGCCGCGAGCGGTCACGCTACCTTTAGCCGGATGCAACCACATCAACCTTCCACCACCCTCGCACCCGCCTCGACGTCCTACGAGCAGCCCGGCACTCGCACGAGGATCGTGGTGCTCTCCCTCGTAGCCGGGCTTGTGCTTGGCGCCGCGGGGATGGGCGCTGCATGGGCGATGAGCGCCGACTCCAACTCCCCTGCTGCTGGCGGGACCCCAGCAGCAGATGCGCGAGCCGCGTGCGAGGCACTCGACGGGTTCGACGCGGGGAAGTACACGGAGAAAGGCTCTGGCGGCGAGATCGCCCTCAACCGCTATGCGGCAGCCGGGGCACTCTCTGCCTCGGCGGCAGCGGGCGACGCGAAGTACAAGGAGCTTGCACAGGCCATTCGCCGCTCACAGGACCGCCACGCCCAGGTCTTCGAATTTGACGCGACGGTGAAGAAGGATTTGGACCAGGCTCGCGAGATCTGCCGCGGCCTGTAGCCCCGCCGCCCCCAGAGGACCCACGGGCCGCCGGCGGCGTGGGGAATTCCGGGCATCGGCCGCGACCTGCGGCACGATGGGCCGAGCTCACCCTGCACCACGTCGCACAGCGAGACGAGCTCCTGCGCTACCGCCCCCGGCAGCCCGACGATCCGACAGCGTACGCGTGGGTGGTGAGCGAGGCGGTGCTTACGACCTTGGGAGCGATTGGCTCCGGGATGTACTGGCCCGCTGGCTGGGTGGGCGGGTGCGCCTGGGATCCTTCTCCTCATGAGCACACCACCAGACGGATTGCCCATCTACCGAGTCTTGACCGGACGGGACGACGCCACGTTCTGCCTGCGTGTGAGCGAAGCGATTGATCTTGGCTACGAGCTGCATGAAGGCCCCGCAGTCACCTTCAACGGTGAGAGCGTCATCGTGGCCCAGGCGCTGGTCTGGTCAGCACGGTCGTAGAGGCCTTGTAGGCAATCGCGGTCGCGATCGGCCCGTGACGTGAGAAGGGCCGCACGGGTTGGGTGAGTTGTGAGGCTGACCTGGGCCCGTGCGGCCTGTTCCCATCCTGCCCTGTCCGGGGTCTCTCGCGCATACTTCGGTGAGTTGCTCGAAGAACTCGCACCGAAATGGCAAGCGAGCCGGGAGTCGGCGCTGCGCGAGCGGCGTGGCGGGTTCGACGCCGGGCGGCCGGTGCCGGGCCCAAGCAGCGCTTGGTGTTCGCCGATCGGTTGCTGGTCACACTGGTACACCTTCGGCTCGGGCTGCCGCACGCGGCGCTCGCCGAGCTGTACGGGGTGGATCGCTCCACCGTCTCGGGGGCGATCCGCGAGGTCCGGCGGCTGCTGGCCGCTCGCGGTTTCGCCGTGCCCGATCGCCCCGGACTGCGGTTGCGCACACTGGAGGACCTGTTCACCTACGCCGACGCCGAGGGCGTCGAACTGCGGATCGACGGCACCGAGGTGCAGGTCCGCCGCCCGCGCGCGGGACCCCCGGCCGCAAGGCGTTCGTGTCCGGCAAGAAGAAACAGAACACCATCAAGACCACCACCTTCAGCGACGACCAAGGACGCTGTGGGGCTCGTAAAGTCATCGCTGCTGGTGGGAGCCCGCGTGCAAGGCCCTCGGTGGTGGCTGGGATGCTGCACCCCGTGATCATCTCGATCCTGTACCGGGCCACCCGGGCGTTGCTGTCCGTGCCTGCGGTGCTGCTGCGCCGGGACAAGGCCAAGGACGCCGAACTGCTGGTGCTGCGGCACGAGAACGCGGTGCTGCGACGACAGCTCAGCGGTCCGGTCCGCTACGAGCCCGCAGACCGGTTCTGGCTGGCCGCGTTGTCGTCGCTGATACCGCGCCGCCGCTGGAGCGGTGTCTTCCCGGTCATGCCGGGGACGCTGCTGGCCTGGCACCGCGGGCTGATCGCCGGCAAGTGGGACTACTCCGACCGACGCCGACGCACCGGGCGCCCTCCCACGGCCGCCGCGCTCAAGAAGCTGGTTCTGCGTCTGGCGCAGGAGAACCCGCGGTGGGGCCACCGACGGATCCGGGTGAACTGGCCCGGCTGGGGCATCCGATCGCGCCATCCACGGTGTGGGAGATCCTGCACGCGGCCGGCATCGACCCGGCCCCGCGCCGTACCGGCCCGAGCTGGCGCGAGTTCCTCTCCACTCAGGCCGAGGGGATCATCGCGGCGGACTTCTTCCACGTGGACACCGTGACCGGCAGGCGGCTGTACGCGCTGGCGTTCCTCGAGCACGGCACCCGCAGGCTCCACATCACCGGCGTCACCGCCCACCCCACCGCGCAGTGGGCGACCCAGCAGGCCCGCAATCTCGCCGCCGACCTCGGCACCCGCGTCGAGTCGCTGCGCTTCGTTCTCCGCGACCGCGACAGCAAGTACACCGACTCCTTCGACGCCGTCTTCGAAGCCGAGGACACCGAGGTGCTGCTCAGCGCACCTCGGGCGCCGCGCGTGAATGCCCACTGCGAGCGAGTAATCGGCACGATCCGGCGCGAGGCCCTCGACCATATCCTGATCATGAACGAGGCCCACGCCCGACAGGTCCTCGCCGATTATCAGGAGCACTACAACTGCCACCGGCCACACCGATCACGAGACCAACGACCACCCGAAGCCCCGGGACAGCCAGCGGTGTTGCACGATCGCGTGCCCCGCAGGCCCCTGCGCACCCGCGTCCTCGGCAGGGTCATCAACGAGTACCGATACGCGGCTTGAGCTGCAGCGATGACTATTCGAGCCCCACAGCATATGCCAATTGGGCAGCCTACAGGATTCCTGTGGGTCGCCCTTCTGCTTCGGCGGGACTCTCGTGTCGTGACCATCACCTACGGTTCCAAAGCGGACACGGGGGCGACATGAGCGACATCCTGCATGTCCTGCACGGCCGCGACACCATCGAGTGCGCCACGGCGTACGACCGACTCGGTTGGCCCGTGGCCATCGGGCACCGCCACCGCACGGGCTCGGGCTGCACCTGCCAGGACACCGACCCCACGGTGATCCGGATTGCATCGAGAAACGGGGTTAGGACGCGCCGTCCGGCGACATCACCCAGCGGATTTCAATCGAGATCAACCACGGAGCTTGAGCCATTCGCGCGCGAGGAGTCCGTAGACGACGTCGTCGTCGCGTGGTCCGTTTGGGAAGGCCACTGCTTCGCGCAGCAAGCCCTCCTCGGTGAATCCCAGGCGGCGGGCTACGCTGCGACTACGCACGTTGTCGGTGCCGGTCCGCAGCTCCACCCGGTCCAGGCCGATGTGGCCGAATGCCTGGTCCAGGACTGCCGTGACGGCCCGGGTGACCAGCCCCCGTCCTTCGAACGCAGCGTCGATCCAGTAGCCGATCTCGCCAGTCCGCATGGCCATGTCGATCCTTAAGCTGACCGTGCCGACCAGTCGCCAGTCCCGGCCCGCCGGCACTGCGATATCGAGGGGCAACTGTGTTCCCTCAAGCCACGCTTGGCCCTGTTGCTCCAGGCGCGAGCGGGTCTCGTCGAGCGTCGTCGGGTTGTCGGCATCGAATCCCGGGTCCCAGTGTGCGAGACGCTCGTAGTTGGCCATCAGCAGGGCCTGGTGAGCCTCCGCGATCGCGACCGTACGCGGTATCAGCGCTGCGTCGTCACCGAGCGGGCAAGTGAACATGGCAGGGGTGACCGTCGACATTCGTTCTCCCCAGGTCAGTGGTGGTGAAGCATAAGCTTCGGTGGCTGACGCCGAGCGGTCAACCGGTTATAACCGCATCGTCGTTCCCAGCCCGTTCACCGGGTAGCCGCCGGACCTGCTCGTGCGGGATCCCCGGTAACAACTACCCCCGGCATCTAGTCATGCCCCGAGGAAACCGGCTACCTGATCACCGGGCCATACCAGTCTCGACCTCGGATACCGAGGCTCGCACGTGGGAGGCTCCTGGCCCCCAAGAACACGCTCCCAGCTCAGTGGCCAACTCGGGCGTTCAGTCACACGGACCGCACGACGTGATAAAGAACCCCTCGGTCCAGTGAGAGCTTCAGGTGGCGGTCAGTGGTCAGCCCACAACCCCGTCCACAACCTGGCCTGGCACATCGCCCGCCGCCCCGGCGGACTGATCGCTCTCGCGATTCAGTACGGACACATGCGCACCATCCAGGATGCCCGCACCTCCAGCGGCTACGGCTCCCGCACCCGCCGCGGCATTCACTCCGTCCTCGACGTCGAGACCGCCCTCGCCGCCGCCGACACCGCGGCTCACCTGCGGGACCGCGTCGCCGCCGACGAAAAGGTCTCCGGCCCCGCCGCCCGAAGAGCCCTCACCGCCGCAGCCACGACCCCCCGCTTCGAGGGCCGCATCGTCCCCAGGACGTTCGCGAAGAAGGCTGCCAAGTTCCTCGCCCGGGATGGCGTCGTGCTCTATGACAACCCCGATGCTTTCCTGATCTGCGCGTTCAAGCACGACAACGCGCTCTGCGACCCGAGCCGGGCGCGACAGCACCGAAGCAGTACGACTGCCGACCAGGCTGTAACACCGTTCGCACCGACTCACACGCCCGCCAGTTGCGACAACGAGCCGAAGAGGTCGAAGAGCTCGCCGCCTGCTCACCCGGCCCGATCGGTAAGCAACTTCGAGCGAACGCCAACCGGCTCCGCACGATGGCCACCGCCCACGACGACACCGCCCACCCCGCCGAGGCCCTGACATGAACCAGCAATCAGACGAGCGCACCCGCATCCGCGAGGCGATGGACCGGCTCCTGGCCGGCCAAGCCACCGACTCCAACGGCAGCCTCACCATCGTCGCCCTCGCCGCGGAGGCCGACGTTCACCGCATGGCCCTACTCAAACATCATGCCGACTTGAAGAACAAGTTCTACGAAAGCATTCGCAACGAAACTCAGCAGATCCCGGAGAACGAGAAGCGCCTCAGGGAAACCGTCGCCAAACTCAAGAAGACCCTCGCGAACAAGAACGTTGAGCTCGAAGAACTCCGTCAGCTGGTCACCATGCTCACCCTTGCCAGCGCCGTCCTCACGCACGAAGGGCACAATCGTGAAGAAACCGGACCCACCATCGGTAACGTCATCACGTTGGG